>NZ_NWMV01000002.1:0-25000 GCF_002837145.1 Macromonas nakdongensis
GAGCGCCTGCCGGGCTGGCCGCACCGCGTGTCGGCGGCCGTGGCGGCGGCTTCGACGGGCGGTGCACCGCTGGCCGGTCCGCCCCCTGGCCCGACCCCGGGGGCGCCCGCCTGGTGGGGGGCCGTCCCGGTGCCGCCGGTGGACTGGAGCAGCCTGGACGCCGGGGCAGCCGGTTTGAAAGCCCAGGCCCGTGCACTCAAGCAGGCGGCCCACTCCGACGAGGAAAAGGCGCTCATCGAGCTGGTGGCCCTGATCTTCGACGGCATCCTCAGCGAAGACCGCATCCCCGCGAGCATCCGTGTCTGGTTCGCGCGCCTGCAAATGCCGGTGCTGCGCAACGCCCTGGGCGACCCGGGTTTCCTGTCCGACACCGGGCACCCGGCCCGGGCCCTGATTGACCGCATGGGCGCTTGCGTCTTGGGCTTCGACCCCGCCGTGCCGCTGGATGCGCTGGAGGCGGAGGTCAAGCGCATCGTCCAGGTCATCGAGCAGTACCCCGAAACCGGGCGCCGGGTGTTCGAGCTCATGCTCGGGGAGTTTCAGACCTTTCTGTCCCACCACCTGCGCCAGGCCGCTCCGCTGCAGCGGGTGACCGACGTGGCGACCCGCCTGGAACTCAAGAGTGCGCTGACGGTGCAGTACACCATCGACATGCGCCGCCTGCTGGGCACGGCCCCGGTGCACGAGGGACTGCGGGACTTCCTGTTCCACACCTGGGTCGAGGTCATGGCCCAGGCGGCGGTGGCCCACGGTGCCGACGACCCCCGCACGGCCCAGGTGCGCCAGCTCGCCGCCGACCTGCTCTGGGCGGCCGCGAGCAAGCCCAGTCGGCACGAGCGGGCCCAGGTCATCGCCCGGGTGCCGGGCTTGATGGCCCAGTTGCGCGAGGGCCTGGCCCTGCTCGGGCTGGACCCGGCACGCCAGGAGGCGGCCCTCCAACCCGTGAGCGAGGCCCTGGCCGCTGCCTTCCTGTCCCGCTCGGCCAGCCTGGACCCCGAATGGTTGGCCGGTCTCACGGCGCAGCTGGCCCGGCTGGAGTCGGTGCTGAGGGACGCTGGCACCGATCCTGTGCCCCTGAGCCGCGACAGCCTGGAACTGGTGACCGGCGAAGACGCGAGCCAGATCACCGTGCTCCCCAATCCCGACACCCCAGTACCCAAGCACCTGCTGGCCTGGGCCGCGGCCTTGCCGGTGGGCGGTTGGTTCCGTCTGGAGCACAACGGCGCGCCGGTGGTGGTGCAATTGGCCTGGCACAGCCCGCGCCGCCAGCTCTACCTGTTTGCCACCGCCACCCAGCACGGCTACCTGCTGGAGCAGGGCCGGGTGGCGCACTACCTCAAGGCCGGTTTGTTGCGCGCCGCGCAAAGCGAGCCCCTGACCACCCAGGCCACCCGCCAGGCCCTGGACAAGCTGCAGGCCAACCCCGAGCGCCTGCTCGGCTGAGCGCCGGTATCAGCCCAGTCCGACGCGCTGGAACAGCCCGCCGGGCAGGCGCTGCACCGTCCCGTCCAGCTCCAGGCTCAGCAACTGGGCTTGCAGGGTGGGGGTGTCCAGGCCAGTGCGGGCCTGCAAGGCGTCCAGCCCCACCGGGTCGAAGCCCAGGGCTTGCAGCAGCGGGTCGTCCGAGGCGACGCTGGCGCTGCCAGCGGTCGGTGTGGCGGCGTGGTCCAGGTGCAGGTCTTCCAGGATGTCTTGCGCCGACTCCACCAGCTTGGCGCCCTGGCGGATCAGGGCGTGGCAGCCGCGCGATTGCGGCGCGTGGATGGAGCCCGGGATGGCAAACACCTCGCGCCCCATGTCGGCGGCGAGTTGCGCGGTGATCAGCGAGCCCGATTGCAGGGCCGCTTCCACCACCAGCGTGCCCTGCGACAGGCCGGCGATCAGGCGGTTGCGCTGGGGAAAGTGGGGGGCCAGCGGCGGCGTGCCCAGGGGGTATTCGCTGAGCAGCGCGCCCTGGTCGGCGATGCGGTGGGCCAGCCCCAGGTGGCGTTTGGGGTAGACCCGGTCCAGCCCAGTGCCGACCACCGCCAGCGTCGGGCCACCGCCGTCGAGCGCCCCCTGGTGGGCGGCGCCGTCCACGCCCAGCGCCAGGCCCGACACCACGCACAAGCCGCTGCCGGCCAGGGCCTTGGCGAACTGGGCGGCGTTTTCCGCGCCCTGTGGTGTGGGGTTGCGGCTGCCGACGATGGCGAGCTTGTGCGCGTGCTGCAGCGCGGTGCGTTGCCCCAGCAGGTAGAGCAGCAGCGGCGGGTCGGCGGTCTGCAGCAGGTCGGCGGGGTAGTCGGCGTCGCCCAGGGCCAGCAGGTGGTGGCGCGGGTCGGCGGCCAGCCATTGCCGCGTGCGCTCACATTGCTCGGCCCATTCCGCCGGGGGCTGTTGCAGGGCCGCTGCCAATTTGGGGCCGACCACGGCTTCCCAGGCGGGGCCAGTCTGGCGGAACACCTGCTCGGGGCCGCCAAAGGCCGCGAGCAATTTGCGGGCACTGGCCCGCCCCACCCCTGGGGTGAGGGTCAGGCGCAGCCAGGCGCCGAGTTCGGCGTCGGTCATCCGGGGGCGGGCGCGTCAGGGGTTGACGAAGCGGTCGCCCACCTTCACGCCGTCGGCGATTTGCAGCACCAGCGCGTACGAGACGCGGTCGAAGGTGCGGAACACGATCATGTGGCCGTTGCGCTCGCCCGGCAGGTGCAGGGTCGGACGCGCGTCGTCGGTGCGGTCGGGCACCTGACTGGCGTCTTTCAGCACGGCCAGCACATGGCCGCGCTGCAGGCCGTCGCGGGCGCCGCGGTTGAGGATGACCACCTGGTTCTGCCCGGCGAAATGCACCGCGTTGCCGTGCACCTTGACGATCTGCCCGGCCTGCGCCGTGCTGGGCGGCTGCGGCACGTAGCTCGGCACGTCGCGCGGCGGTTCCGGCAGCAGGCGGTCGCCGACTCGGATTTCCTCTTTCGATCCGGTGATCTGGACGGTGGCGGGCACGATCTCGTCGCCACCCAGCTGCGCGGTTTCGCTGCGGACCAGCTCGCTGCGGCCGATGAACTGGGCCTCGTAGCCCAGCAGTTCGCCGGTGCTCGGGTCGTTCAGGGCCACGGCGTTGCGGTACACGCGGAAGTGGCGCGGCTCGCCCTTGGCCACGCGCAGGGCCGAGCCTTCTGCGCTGCCGCCTGGGCCGTACTGGCCGCGGGCGTAGGCACGGTCGCCGCGGCTGAGCAGCACCCGGTTGTCGGGGGCAGCGACGATGCGCGGGGCCCGCGAGTGCTGGGCTTCGTCCACGATCAGGGACTCGGTCAGGAAAGGCTCGATCACGTTCAGCGGGATCGGCGGGATGGCCGAGTCGCTCAGCGCTTCGGCGCGCACGCGCGGCGAGAGCTTCACCGTGGGCACGCCGCCCCCTTCGAGCGACAGGATGGCGCGGTCACCGACGCGGGTCAGCACCAGCACCTGACCGGGGTAGATCAGGTGCGGGTTGCGGATCTGTTGCAGGTTCATGCCCCACAGCTCCGGCCAGCGCCAGGGGCGCTTGAGGTAGAGGCTGGAGATGTCCCACAGGGTGTCGCCACGCTGGATGGTGTAGCGCTCGGGGGCGTTGGGCGCCAGTTCGCTCAGGGGCACGCCGGCCTGGGCCACCTGCTGGGCGGTGCTGCGCTGGCCCGGGGTGATGGGGTAGTTCGGGAAGGACTGGGCCAGGGCCGGGCCGGCCAGCAGGGCGCAGGCCAACCACACACCGCCGCGGGCCAGTGCACGGCGCGCGTGGGGGGCGGTGGCCCGGACGGCAGGGGCAAGCCCTGGGGTGGCAGATCGCGTGGTGTTCATCGGCATGTCGTTGGCCCCGGAAACCGTCCCGTCCAAGGGGTGCGCTGGCTGCATCAGTTCCTCCCCGGCTTGACGTTTTGGTGTGGATGACTGGAGATTTTGCGTTCAAGCCCCATTTATGGCAATGATATCGCCACCGTCGCGCCCGCCGCTGGGGGAAAGTGGCGAAAATAACGACATTCACAGGGCCCTGGCGCCCGCCACGGCCGTGTCCCGGCCGACTCCGACGTTTTCCGACCATGACCGACACCGACCGCCTGCCCATTCTGCGCTACCCCGACCCCCGCCTGCACAAGGTGGCCCAGCCCATCGCCGCGGTGGACGAGCGCGTGCGTGCCATCGTCCCGCGCATGCTGGCCACCATGTACGCGGCCCAGGGCATCGGCCTGGCGGCCACCCAGGTGGACATCCACGAGCGCCTCATCGTCATCGACGTGAGCGAGGAGCGCGATCAGCCCCTGGTGCTGATCAACCCCGAACTGGAGTGGGCCAGCCCCGAGAAGCGCAAGGGCGAAGAGGGCTGCCTGTCGGTGCCCGGCATTTACGACGGCGTGGAGCGCTCGGTGGCGGTGCGCGTGCGCGCCCTCGACGGCGAGGGCGTGAGTCGGGTGATCGAGGCCGAGGGCCTGCTGGCGGTGTGCATCCAGCACGAGATGGATCACCTGATGGGCAAGGTCTTCGTCGAGTACCTGTCGCCGCTCAAGCGCGACCGCATCAAGACCAAGCTGGTCAAGGCCGAACGGGCCGCCCACGCCTGAGGGGCCACCGATGAAAGTGGTGTTCGCCGGCACGCCGGAATTCGCGGCCGTGGCCCTTGACGCCCTGCTGCGCGCGGGTTTCGAGGTGCCCCTGGTGCTGACCCAGCCCGACCGCCCCGCCGGTCGCGGCATGAAGCTGCAGGCCTCGCCGGTGAAGCAGCTGGCCCAGCGGCATGGGATTGCCGTGGTCCAGCCCCGCAGCCTGCGGCTCGATGGCCGCTACCCCGAAGACGCGGCCGAGACCCAGGCCGCCCTGCAGGCCGCGGGCGCCGACGCGATGGTGGTGGCCGCGTACGGCTTGATCCTGCCGCTGTGGGTGCTGACCCTGCCGCGCCTGGGGTGCCTGAACATCCACGCCTCGCTGTTGCCGCGCTGGCGCGGGGCCGCGCCCATCCACCGCGCCATCGAAGCGGGTGACGCCGTCACCGGCGTGACCCTCATGCAGATGGACGAGGGCCTGGACACCGGTGACATGCTGCTGGCCGAAACGGTGGCCATCGGCGCGGACGACACCACCGGCACGCTGCACGACCGCCTGGCCACGCTGGGCGGTCGCCTGGTGGTGGAGGCGCTGGAACTGGCCGCGTGCGGGGGGCTGCGGCCCATGCCGCAACCGGCCGAAGGCGTCAATTACGCCCACAAGATCGACAAGGCCGAGGCCGGGATCGACTGGGCCCAGCCGGCCGAGGCCCTGGCCCGCCGGGTGCGCGCCTTCAACCCGTTCCCGGGGGCGTCCACGGTGTGGGCCGGTGCCGGCCTGAAGGTCTGGGCGGCCCAGGCGCTGCCCGCCGACCCCGCTGCCACGGTGGCCGAGCCGGGCACCGTGCTGGGCGCCGATGCCACCGGCGTGCGCGTGCAGACCGGCGCCGGCCTGCTGAACCTGACCGAACTGCAGCGCGCCGGTGGCAAGCGCCTGGGCGCGGCCGAATTCCTGCGGGGCAACGACCTGTCGGTCGGTGCCCATTTGGGCGCTTGAGCCCCACCGTGCGCGGCGGCCCATGTTCCTGAGCGCCGCCTACCGCCGCCTGCCCGAATTCCGCGAGGGCGTGCGCGACCAGGCCGGCGTGGCCACCGGCATCGCCGCCTGGGGGCTGATGACCGGGGTGGCCATGGTCAAGTCCGGCCTGAGCGGTGTCGAGGCCGTGGCCATGACCCTGCTGGTGTACGCCGGCAGTGCCCAGCTCACCGCGGTGCCGCTGATCGCCGCGGGCGCGCCGCTGTGGGTGATCCTGGCGGCGGCGTTCTGCGTCAACCTGCGCTTTGTAGTGTTTTCGGCGCACCTGCGGCCCTACCTGATGCACCTGCCCCGTGGCCAGCGCCTGCTCACCGGCTACGTGACCGGCGACCTGAGTTACGTGTTTTTTGCCCGGCGCTACCCGCGTCCGGCCGACACGCCCGAGGGCCTGGTGCGGCAGCAGGCCTACCTGGCGGGCAACTGTGCGGTCAATTACCTGGCGTGGATGTCCATGAGCCTGCTCGGCGTGGCCTTGGCCAACGCCATTCCGCCGGCCTGGGGCTTGGGCTTCGCCGGCATCCTGGCCTTGCTGGGGGTGGGCTGTTCGCTCGCCACCTCGCCCCTGCGGGTGGTGTCGGCCGGGGTGGCCGGTGCGGCGGCGGTGGCGGCCTGGGCGCTGCCGCTGAAGTTGAACATCGTGGTCGCCATCGCGGCTGCCGTGGCGCTGTGCCTGGTGCTGGAGGCGCACGGCCCGGCGCGCTTGCGCGGCCACCGGATTCCCGAACATGGCTGAAACCGACGGCTGGACATTGCTGACCATCGCCTGCCTGGCCGGGGTGACGGTGCTGACGCGCGGCTTTTTCTTCCTCAGCAGCCGGCCCTGGCAGTTGCCGCGCTGGGCCGAGCGCGGTCTGCAGTACGCACCCATCGCGGCGCTGGCGGCGGTGGTGATCCCGGAGGTGGTGGCCGATCAGGGGCAACTGGTGCAGACCTGGCGCGACGCGCGCCTGTTCGCGGCCGCGGCCGGGGCGGGCTGGTTCTTCTGGCGTGGCGGGGTGCTGGGCACCATCGTCTGCGGCATGGCGGTGTACCTGCCGCTGCGGCTGGCCCTGGGCTGGTGAAGCCAGTCCGGGCGGGGCGCGGTCTCAGCCCGTGGCCGGCGTGCGTGTGGCCGCGGCCACGCACTGCGCCATCACCTCGCACAGCTGCTGCTTTTGCACCGGCTTGGACAAGAAGGCGTCCATGCCGGCGCTGCGGGCCCGGTCCTGGGCTTCGTTCATCACGTCGGCGGTCAGGGCCACGATGGGCACCCGGCCGCGCGGACCGGGCAGCGCCCGGATGTGCCGGGTGGCGGTGAGGCCGTCCATTTCCGGCATGTGCACGTCCATCAGCACGATGTCGTAGTCGTGGGCCGAGGCCAGTGCCACCGCCTCCAGGCCGTTGTCGGCGAAAGTGGTGTGGTGCCCCAACTTCTCCAGCAACATGCCGACGAATTTGCGGTTGACCGGGTGGTCTTCGGCCACCAGCACCTGCCAGCCAGAGGCCTCGACCGCTGGGGCGTGCAGGGGGACCGCCGGACCGGGGGTGCTGAACACCTGCCCGACTTGCGCGGAGGGCGGCTGTGTCGGCGCTTCGCACAGGGGGGTGTCCAGGGTCAGGGTGAAGCAGGAGCCGTGTTCGCGCTCGCTGTGGGCGAGGATGTCGCCGCCCATCAGCCGCGCCAGGCTGCGGGAAATTTCCAGACCCAGGCCGGTGCCGCCGAACTGTCGCGTGGCCGAGTCGTCGGCCTGCTGGAAGCGCTGGAACAGCCGTGCCAGGGTGGCAGGGTCCATGCCGATGCCGGTGTCGCTGACGGCCATGTCCCAGTGCGCCGTGTGCGCGGCGCGCGTGCAGTGCAGGGCCAGGGTCACGTGGCCCTGGTGGGTGAATTTGACCGCGTTGCTCAGCAGGTTGAGGAGGATCTGCCGCACCCGCGTCGGGTCGGTGCGGACCCAGGGGGGGCTGTCCGTGGGCAGCACCAGGCGCAGTTCGATGCCCTTGCGCTGCGCCTGGTGCTGCACCAGCGGCAGCAGGTCCTGCACCAGCCGGGGCAGGTCCACCGGCTCGGGGTGGATCTTCATTTTCCCCGCGTCCAGGGCCGACATGTCGAGGATGTCGTTGAGCAGGCTGAGCAGGTGTTGGGCGGAGTTGCGCGCGGTCTGCACCTGGTCGCGCTGGCGCGGTGACAGTTCGCTGTCCTCCAGCAGGCTCACCATGCCCAGCATGCCGTTGAAGGGCGTGCGCAGTTCGTGGCTCATGTTCGCCAGGAACTGGCTCTTGGCCCGGTTGGCGCGTTCGGCCTGCTCCTTGGCCTGCACCAGCTCGCGGTTGAGCTGCTCCAGCGCCAGCCGTTCGCGCACCTGGCGCTGCTGGCGGTAGAACAGGCTGCCGGCGGCCAGCAGCAGCAGCAGCACCTGCAGGCCGACCAGCCAGCCGATGGTCTGGTTTTGCCCGCGCACCACGGCCACCTGCTGTTCCACCAGGCGGGTGACCAGGCTGTTGGCGGCGAAGGACAGGGCCTGCACATCCGGTCCGAGGTCGACCATTTCCTGCAGCACGGCTTCGAGCGCCCCCCTGTGCGCCGCCGGGGACTCCAGCAGGGGGTCGATCTGCTGCATCAGGCCTTCGAGCTTGGGCAGCAAGTCCCCGTATTCGGCGCGGTCGCGCAGTTTGAGCGTGCTCGGGTTGTTGCTCAGCAGGCTGACGCGGCTGGCAAAGATGTCGTAACGCGTGCGCAGGGTGTCCCAGTCCTGTGCCTCCCGGGTGTGCAGGGCGAGCCGCAGTTCGCTGCGCAGTCGCAGGTACTCGCGCTCCATCTGGAAGGTCAGCGCCGTGACCGAATCGGCCTGCAGGCGCGCGGCGGCTTCGACCGAGGCCGACTGGCGCAGGGACACCGCCGCCAGCACGGCCAGCCCCACGGCCAATGCCAGGGTGGTCAGTGACAGCCACAGCAGGAAGCTGCGGTTGTCCTTGCGCATGGGCATCCGTGGGGCCTCGGCTTATTCGATCTCGATGGACTTGAGTTGCCAGATCGAGCGCTCGTAGTAGGTGGCGCTCTTGAGTTCGGGCCGGCTGTCGAAGGGGTAGACGATGAACAGGGGGCCACGGGTGCGCACCGACATCGGTTCGCCGTTCATGCGCAGGGCCACGACCACGTCGAAGGCGGCGGCGTCGGCCACCGGGATGTTGATGCGGTAGTCGTTGAGCGCGGTGGCCTTGATGTTGCGGCCCTGGGCGCTGGCCTGGACCGCCGCCAGCACGTCACGCAGCAGGGGGCCGCTGAACTGGATGGGCTGGTGTTCCCAGGGGGTGAGGGTGGTGAAGGTCTTCTGCGGCAAGGCTTCGAGCATGGCCATGTCGAACTGGGCCTGCTTGCCCTTGTTGGGGGCGTCCAGCTTGCCGGTGACGGTGAGCACCACCTTGCCCTTGGGGGCGGTGAGTGCCAGGGTGGCGGTCGGGGCGAGCAGTGCCGCGGACACCAGGCCCAGGCACAGTCTGCGAGAAATGCATGCGTTCATGGCGTCAAGCTGAAAAATTAAGGCATTCGATTCTATTTGAAATGATCGATCGCGCCAAACTTGGGCCGATGGCTCAAGCGCCGGATTGGGGAGCGGCCTGACCGGCCCGCTGGGCGAATTCGGCACGCAGCGCGCGCAGTTTGGCGCGGGGGTCTTCCTTGGTGGTGGCTTGGTCCAAGGCCATTTCCTGGATGAAGCGGCTGGGCTGGCCGGGCACCATTTCGCGCCCCTTTTTGCGCCGTTTCAGCCAGCTCACCACCAGCGTGTGCTGGGCGCGGGTGATGCCCACATACATCAGGCGGCGTTCTTCTTCGATCAATTTGCCCAAGGCGGCTTCGTTCAGGCCGTCGTCGCGCTGGAAGGGCAGCAGGCCTTCGTTGACCCCGGCCAGCACCACGTGCGGCCACTCCAGGCCTTTGGAGGCGTGCAGGGTGGACAGAGTGACCACGTCCTGGTCTTGCTCGCGTTCCGAAATGGTGGAAATGAGCGCGATGGTCTGCGCCACTTCCAGTAGAGTTTTCACTTCGCGCTCGGTGGTGGCCCCGCCGCTGTCGTCGATCTGGCCGCCGCAGCGCTGCGCCACCCAATCGCAGAAGTCCATCACGTTGCCCCAGCGGGCCGCGGCGACCTTGTCGCTCTCTTCGCTGTCGAGCAGATACTGTTCGTAACCGATGTCCTTGAGCCAGTCGCTCAGGAAGGTTTTGGCGGCCTCGAAGCCGCTGGTGTGGCGGGCGCGGTGTTCCAGGTCGTTCAGGTAGCGGCCGAACTCGTGCAGGCCGTGCACCGCCCGCTGCGGCAGGGCCGCCGGCAGCGAGTGCGAGAACAGCGACTCGAACAGGCTGAGCTTGTACTGGGTGGCGAACGCGCCCAGCGAGGCCAAGGTTTGGTGGCCGATGCCGCGTTTGGGCGTGGTGATGGCGCGCAGGAAGGCCGGGTCGTCGTCGTTGTTGACCAGCAGGCGCAGCCAGGCGCACAGGTCCTTGATCTCGGCGCGGTCGAAAAAGCTTTGTCCACCCGACACCTTGTATGGGATCTGCGCCTTGCGCAGCGCGGTTTCCAGCGCCCGCGCCTGGTGGTTGGCGCGGTACAAAATGGCAAAGTCTTTGAAGGCCTTGTGCTTGGCGCCGCTGCTGCCTGCCGCTGTGGAGCCGGCGCGGATGCTCTGGATGCGCGCCACCGCGCGTTCGGCCTCGTGGTCTTCGGCGTCGCAGGCCTGCACGCGCACCGGCTCGCCTTCGCCCAGCTCGCTCCACAGGGTTTTGGGAAACAGTTTGGGGTTGGGGCCGATGACGTTGTTGGCCGCGCGCAGGATGGCGCTGGTGGAGCGGTAGTTCTGCTCCAGCTTGATGACCTTGAGCTCGGGGAAATCCTGCGGCAGTTTTTTCAGGTTGTCCAGCGTGGCGCCGCGCCAGCCGTAAATGCTCTGGTCGTCGTCGCCCACGGCGGTGAAGCGGCCGCGTTCACCCACCAGCAGTTTCAGCAGTTCGTACTGGGTGGCGTTGGTGTCCTGGTACTCGTCCACCAGCACGTGGCCGAGTTTTTTCTGCCATTTGTCGCGCACGGCGTCGTGTTGGGCCAGCAGCTTCAGTGGCAGGCTGATCAGGTCGTCGAAGTCCACGCTCTGGTAAGCGGCCAGGCGCTCCTGGTACTTGGCCATCACCAGGGCGGCCACGCGCTCGTTCTCGTCGCGCGCCTGGGCCAGCGCCTGTTCGGCGTTCAGCCCGGCGCTCTTCCAGCCGCTGATGGTCCACTGCCACTGGCGCGCGGTGGCGGCGTCGGTGGTGCCGCCGCAGTCTTTCAGGATGGACGTGATGTCGTCGGTGTCAAGAATGGAAAACTGCTGTTTCAGGCCCAACACCGCGCCGTCTTCGCGCAGCAGGCGCACGCCGAGCGAGTGGAAGGTGCAGATCAGCACGTCCTTGGCCGGTTTGCCCACCAGTTGCCGGGCGCGCTCGCGCATTTCGGCCGCGGCCTTGTTGGTGAAGGTGATGGCGGCGATGCGGTTCGCGGCCAGTCCGGCCTGGATCAGCCGCGCGATCTTGTGGGTGATCACCCGCGTCTTGCCCGAGCCGGCGCCGGCCAGCACCAGGCACGGACCGGCCAGGTGGTTGACGGCGTCGAGTTGGGCGATGTTCAGGCCAGCAGACATGGGGCGCGGTGCAAGCAAAGCGTTGGATGATACCGGGCGCGGTCGCGCCACCGGGGCGGGGCCGGCTTGTCGCGCTGGCGTCCGGCCCGGTGGCCGGTGCCGGTCGGTGATGGGGCCATGGCCTGCGACAATCGTCGGTGTGCTGAACGTCCTGCTCGTCACTTTCCCGTTTTTTGCGTTGGTACTCGGCGGTTTCGTGGCCGCGCGCCGGCGCATGCTGCCGCTGGAGGCCATCCCCGGCCTGAACAGCTTCGTGCTGTACTTCGCACTGCCGGCCATGCTCTACCGTTTCGGTTCCACCACGCCCATCGGGCAGTTGCTGGACGCTTCGGTGTTTGGCCTTTATTTGCTGTGCGGCCTGGTGATGGTGGCCTTGGCGGTGGTGTTGACCAGGCGCGGGCGCATCGGCTGGAACGATGCCGCCCTGGGCGCGCTGGTGGCGGCTTTTCCGAACACCGGTTTCATGGGCGTGCCGCTGCTGGCCGCGCTGATGGGCCCCAGCAGCGTGGGCACGGTGATCGTCATCATCCTGGTGGACATGGTGGTGACCAGTTCGCTGTGCATCGCCCTGTCGCGCCTTGACGAGGGTGAAGGCGGCGCCGTTGCGGCCGCTGGCAAGGCGCTGCGCGGGGTGGTGGGTAACCCCATGCCCTGGGCGATCGGGCTGGGGGCGGTGGCGTCGGCGGTGCAGTTCACCCTGCCCGGGCCGGTGGAGAAAACCGTGTGGCTGCTGGCCGATGCGGCCTCGCCGGTGGCGCTGTTCACCATCGGAGCGGTGCTGGCGCGCTCGCAGATGCAGGCCGATCACCCCATGCCGCTGCGCGACTACGTGCCGGTGGCGTTGCTGAAGCTGTTCTTGCACCCCTTGCTGGTGTGGGGCGCGGGCACGGCCGCGGTGGCGCTGGGCGTGCCGCTGGCGCCCACCACCCTGACGGTGATGGTGCTGGTGGCGGCCCTGCCCAGCGCCAGCAACGTGTCGCTGCTGGCCGAGCGTTTCGGCGCCGACAACGGGCGCATCGCGCGCATCATTCTGGTGTCCACCGCGTTGGCTTTCCTGACCTTTTCCGGGGCGGTGGCGCTGCTGCGCGCCTGACCGCTCAGGGCCGGTGGCTGGCCCCCCAGAGTACTCACAGGGGGCTCACAGGCTGAGCGGGTCCACGTCGATGGCCCAGCGGATCAGCCCCTTGGCCTCGGGGTGGGCGCGCTGGGCGTGCAGCACGCCGTGCCAGGCGTGCAAAAAAGCCTGCAAGGCCGGGCGCGAAGGGCTTTCCACCAGCATTTGTGCCCGTTCCACGTTGGCCACGCGCTGCACCGCCATGGGCACCGCGGGGTAGAGCGTGAGGTGTTCGCGCCCGGGCAGGCCGTCGGCGGCCTGGGCCGACAGGGTGAGCCAGGCCTGAGCGGCTTCCTGGGTGCGGGCTTCGGCGCGCACCAGGGCCTGGTGGCCGTAGGGGGGCATTTGCGCGTCGAGGCGTTCCTGCAGCTGCTGTGCCGCGAAGCTCGGGTAATCGTGCCGGGCCAGCGCGGCGAACAGCGGGTGTTGCGGGTACCAGGTCTGCACCCACAACTCCACCGCGCTGCCTTGTTCGGCCACAAAAGCGGCGTCGCGCCCGGCGCGGCCGGCGGCCTGCAGCAGCAGCGCGAACAGGCGCTCGGGGGCGCGGTAGTCGCTGGCGAACAGGCCGCTGTCGGTGTTCAGGCTGGCCACTAGGGTGATGCGGCGGAAGTCGTGGCCTTTGGCCACCATCTGGGTGCCCACGAGCACGTCCACTTCGCCTGTGTGCATGTCGGCCAGGCGGCTTTCCAGGCTGCCTTTGGCGCGGGTGGTGTCGGCGTCGAGCCGGGCCACGCGCACCGGCTGGCCGTCGGGGCGGCGCGCGTCGGCCAGTAGGCCGGCGAGCTGTTCCTCGATCTGTTCGGTGCCGCGGCCCACGGGGCTGATGTCGAGGTTGCCGCACCCGGGGCAGGCGCGCGGCACGCGGCAGGTGTGGCCGCAGTGGTGGCAGCGCAGGGTGCGGTCGATCTTGTGGAACACGGCGTGGGCGCTGCAATGTGGGCAGTCGCTCTTCCAGCCACAGTCGTGGCAGGCCAGCACCGGGGCGTAGCCGCGGCGGTTGAGCAGCACCAGGCTCTGTTCGCCGCGCGCGGCCCGGGCGGCCATGGCGTCGACCAGGGCCGGCGCCAGCACCGTGTGTTTGGGCTGGTGGTTCATGTCCAGCAGGCGCAGGCGGGGCAGGGCGCCGCCGCCGACGCGCTGGGGCATGTCGAGCCGTTGGTAGCGCTGTTTCTCGGCCGCGTGCCAGCTTTCCAGCGAAGGCGTGGCCGAGCCCAGCAGCACCCGGCAGTGGCCCGGCGCCCGGCCCTGCGATTCCAGGTGCGCCCGGTACACCGCCAGGTCGCGTGCCGAGTAGCGCGCCCCTTCCTGGCTTTTGTAGCTGGGGTCGTGCTCCTCGTCCACCACGATCAGGCGCAGGCCGGGCAGGCTGGCGAACACCGCCATGCGCGTGCCCAGCACGATGCGCGCCTGTCCCAGGTGGGCGTCGAGCCAGTGGCCCAGGCGTTGCGCCGGGGTCAGGCCGCTGTGCAGCGAAACCACGCCCAGGCCGGCAAAGCGCTCGCGAAAACGCGCTTCCAGCTGCGGCGTCAGGTTGATCTCGGGCACCATCACCAGCGCCTGGGCTTGCGGGTCTTGGGCCAGCAGGTCGGCCACGGTGCGCAGGTAGACCTCGGTTTTGCCGCTGCCGGTGGCGCCGAACAGCAGCACCGGGCGTTGTGCTTGGGCGATGGCAGTCAGCGCGTCTGCCTGTTCCAGACTGGGTGCGGGCCCGGCTGGCGTGGTGTCAGCGGCCACGGGTGCGTCAGGCGCCTGGGCAGTCGGTGCGATGGCGGTTGCCGGGATGGCCTTGGCGGTGTGCGCGGCCTTGGCCCGCTTGGCCAGGCGGCGTTGCAGTTGGGTGTCGTCCAGGTCGCGCAGCTGCGGCGGCAAGGCGGCCAGCGCCACCTCGCCCAGGCCGCGCTGGTAGTAGCGGGCGGCAAAGCCCACCAGTTGGCGCCAGCGCGCGTTCAACGGCGGCAGGGCCTCCAGGGCGGTACCCACGGGCCGGGTCTGCGCCGGCAGCAGGCCCTCGGGCGGTTCGTCGGCGCAGTGCCAGACGATGCCCAGGACCTCCCGGCTGCCCAGCGGCACACGTACCAAGGTGCCCGGCGCAAGTGGCTGCTCACTCCCGTAACTGAGGCTGTCGCCCAGCCCGCTGTGGGCCGGCGTGGTCACCACGACATCGACCCAGTGGCGGATGCTTGGCGCGGTTTCTTCAGTCATGTTGGCGGAAAAACGGGTAAGTCATTGATTTGTAAAAATTTCCAACACTTGCCCAGATTTTCTGTGGATAACTTTGTTGATAGCTGCTGAATCTCCCGCGCGAGGCCTTGAAAATCAAGGCCTTGCTTAGAATGCCCAGAAAATACGCAGCCGGTCTTGTTCAATAAAATCAATAACTTAGGTGGTATTGTCTGCTCGGGCAGGGGTGGAGGGCTGGCGCTGGGGGGGCGCAGTCCGGCTGCAAATTTTTGTGCATAAACCCCGGGGTCGGTCTGCAAAAAATCCCTGTTTTTGTGCTAACGGGGCCAGGCCATGGACCCAATACCCGACTCTGGGGCGTGGCCGGGGTCCGTTGGCACACCGCTGGTGCGCAGCCGGCGTTCAGCGGCCTTGGCGCATCTGCCGGGAGTGCGCGTGCACCGCGTCCACCAGCACTTTGACGTTTTCGGGCGGGGTGTGCTGGCTGATGCCGTGGCCCAGGTTGAAGATGTGGGTGGGGCCGGTGGTGCTGCGGTCGGTGTGAGGGGTGCCGAAGCTCTCCAGCACTTTCACCGCTTCGGCGGCCACCTGGTCCGGCTGGGCGAACAGCACGTTCGGGTCCAGGTTGCCTTGCAGCGCCTTGCCGGGGCCGCCCACCGCGCCGCCCATGGCCGCGCGGGCCTGGGCCAGGTTCACGGTCCAGTCCAGGCCCAGCACGTCGCAGTCCAGGGTGTTCATGTCGTCCAGCCACAGGCCGCCGCCCTTGGTGAAGACGATGCGCGGGATGCGCTGGCCGTTGAATTCCTTGGGCAACTGGTCCAGCACCCGCTTGGTGTAGGCCAGGCTGAACCGTTGGAAGTTGCCGTCGGCCAGCACGCCGCCCCAGCTGTCGAAAATCATCACCGCTTGAGCGCCTGCTTCGATCTGGGTGCGCAGGTACAGCGCCACCGCGTCGGCGTTGATTTCCAGCACCCGGTGCATCAGGTCCGGGCGCTGGTACATCAGGGTTTTGACCAGGCGGTAGTCGTCGCTGCCGCCGCCCTCCACCATGTAGCAGGCCAGGGTCCAGGGGCTGCCCGAAAAGCCAATCAGCGGCACGCGCCCGTTCAGGGCCTTGCGGATGGAGGTGACCGCGTCGAACACGTAGCGCAGCTTGTTCATGTCGGGCACGGCGAGCTGGGCCACGTCGGCCTCGGTGCGCACGGTTTTGGCGAACTTGGGGCCTTCGCCCAGCGCGAAGCTCAGGCCCAGGCCCATGGCGTCGGGCACGGTCAGGATGTCGCTGAACAGGATGGCGGCGTCCAGGTCGTAGCGTTCCAGCGGCTGCAGCGTCACTTCGGTGGCGTAGTCCACGTTGGTGGCCAGGCCCATGAAGCTGCCGGCCTGGGCGCGGGTGGCGCGGTATTCGGGCAGGTAGCGGCCGGCCTGGCGCATCAGCCAGACGGGGGTGTGGTCGGTCGCCTGGCGCAGGCAGGCGCGCAGGAAGGTGTCGTTCTGCAGGGGGGCGAAGGTCGTGCTCATAACCCCACATTGTCGCAGGGTGGCGGGCCGGCGGCTGTCGCCCGGCCCGCGGGCGAACCCGAGCCCAGCCGTTTCAGCCCACCGCTTTGCGCAGCGCCTGGTCCAGGTCCCAGAGGATGTCGTCCACCTCCTCGATGCCCACGCTCAGCCGGATCATGTCCGGGCCGACGCCGGCTTTTTTTTGCTCGTCTTCGCTGAGTTGCCGGTGGGTGGTGGACGCGGGGTGGATCACCAGTGTTTTCGCGTCGCCGATGTTGGCCAGGTGGCTGAGGAATTCGCAGGCGTCGATGAAGCGTTCGCCGGCCTTGGCGGGGTCGTCGGCGCGGATGCCGAAGGTCAGGATGCCTGAGCCGCCGGGCAGCCCGTCGACCGCGCGGAACTGCCGGGCCGCCAGCGCGTGGTCGGGCGCGTCGGGCAGGCCGGGGTAGTTGACCCAGGCCACCCGGGGGTGGTCGCGCAAAAATTCGGCCACGCGGCGCGCGTTGCGGCAGTGCGCCTGCATGCGCAGGTGCAAGGTTTCGATGCCTTGGAGGATCTGCCACGCGCTCATGGGCGACAGCACCGCGCCGAAGGTGCGGTTCACCTCCATGCGCGCCTTCATGGTGTAGCCAAAGTCGCCAAAGGTCTCGTAGAACTTCACGCCGTGGTAGGCCCGGCTGGGCTCGACCATGTCGGGGAAGTTGCCGTTGCCCCAGTCGAACTTGCCCGACTCCACCACCACGCCGGCCATGGTGGTGCCGTGCCCGCCGAAGTACTTGGTGGCGCTGTGCACCACGATGTCGGCGCCGTGCTCAAACGGCCGGCACAGCCAGGGCGTGGCCACGGTGTTGTCGATCACCAGCGGCACGCCGTGGTCGTGCGCCACTTGGGCGATGGCGGCGATGTCCAGCACGTTCACCCGCGGGTTGCCGATGGTTTCGCCGTACACCGCGCGTGTGTTGGGGCGCATGGCGCGGCGGAAGTTCTCGGGGTCGGCCGGGTCCACAAAGGTGGTGGTGATGCCCAGGCGTTCGAAGCCCACGCCCAGTTGGCCCACCGTGCCACCGTACAGGGTGGATGCCGCGACGATGTGGTCGCCCGCCTTGAGGATGGCCAGCAGCGCCGTCATCTGCGCGGCCATGCCGCTGGCGCAGGCCAGCGCCGCGCGCCCGCCTTCCAGCGCCGCCACGCGTTCTTCCAGCACCGAAACCGTGGGGTTGCCGATGCGGCTGTACACGTTGCCAAAGGTCTGCAGGTTGAACAGGCTGGCGGCGTGCTCGGCGCTGTCGAACACGAAGCTGGTGGTCTGGTGGATGGGGGTGGCGCGCGCGCCGGTGACGGGGTCGGGGATGGCGCCGGCGTGGATGGCCAGCGTGCCAAAGCCGTAGTCGTGGTCCTGGGCCATGGGTAATCGGGTCAATAAGGCAGTTGGTGCGGGCGTTTGGCCGAGATGACTTTGGTGTTCACCCCGGCCCAGTTCAGGCCCCCGAACAGGCGGGCGTGCTCGATCTTCACGCAGCGGTCGTGCACCACGGTCAAGCCGGCCCGGGCGGCCAGGGCTTCGGCCTCGGGGTGTTCCACGCCCAGTTGCAGCCACAGGCAGCGGGCGCCGATTTCGATGGCGGCCTGGGCCAGCGGCGGGATGTCTTCGCTCTTGCGGAAGCAGTCCACCATGTCGATGCGCAGGCCTTGTGCCGCCAGTGCCTGGGCTGCCTCTTGCACGCTGGCGTGGCAACGCTCGCCCAAAATCTCGCCGCCGTCGCGCGCCACCAGTGGGTTCACCGGCACGATGCGGTAGCCGTGCGCCTGCATGTATTTGGCAGCGAAGTAGCTGGGCCGGTGCCATTGCGGCGACAGGCCGACCACCGCGATCGTGCGGCAGGCGCCCAGGAGGGTGCGCAGGGTGTGGATGTCGCTCATGGCGCCAGTGTACGCAGGCGCACCGGTGGGGTCTGTAGGGGTGTGTACCGTGTGCGACCACCCCGGTGCGTCGGGGGCGTTTACAACGCCTGGATGGCCGCGCGCACTTCGTCTGCAGACAGCACTTCCGACAGCAACTGCGGGGCCTTCCCTGGGGCGTGCAGCACGTACACCGGCACCCCATTGCGCCCCAGTTGCGCCAGCGATGCCGTCACGGCGGGGTCGCGGCGCGTCCAGTCGGCACGCAGCAGCACCACTTGTCGGTCGGCCACGGCTTGCAGAAACTGCGCGTCGGCCAGTGCATTGCGCTTGTTGTATTGGCAGGTCACGCACCAGGCGGCGGTGTAGTCGATGAAGATGCGCCGGCCTTGGGCAATCAGCTCGGCTTCGCGCTGTGGGCTCCACGGCTCCCAGGCCAGGCCCGTCACGGCCGTTGGGGTGGTGTTGCCTGTGCCCTCATGCACACGCAGCACGTGCGGGCCCGCCGTCCACAGCCAGGTGGCCACCGCCAGCGCGGCCAGGGTGCCCAGCACGGTGCGGACTTTGCCGCCGCGGTTCAGGGCCCAGATCAGCCAGGTCAGGGCCACCAGCAGCATCAACAGCGCGGCCACGCCGTCAATGCCGCTCTGTTGCCCCAGCACCCACAGCAGCCAGACCACGGTGGCGAACATCGGGAAGGCCATGAGCTGGCGGAAGGTTTCCATCCAGGCGCCGGGGCGCGGCAAGGCCCGTGCGATGGCCGGCGCCCAACTGGCTGCCAAGTAGGGCAAGGCCATGCCCAGGCCCAGTGCGGCAAACACCGCCAATGCCTGCGCGGTGGGCAGGGCAATGGCCAACCCCAGTGAGGCGCCCATGAACGGCGCGGTGCAGGGCGATGCCACCGCGGTGGCCAGGATGCCGGTGAGGAAGGCGTCGGTAGTCGGGTTCTTGGCCTGCAAGGTGGCGAGCGAACTGGGCAGCAGGTGCCCAAACTCGAACAGGCCCGCCAAATTCAAACCGATCAGCGTGAACAGCACGGCCAGCCCCGCCACCACGGCCGGGTTTTGCAACTGGAAGCCCCAACCCAATTGCTCGCCCGCGGCCCGCAAGGCCAGCAACGCCCCGCCCAACGCCAGGAAAGACAACACCACGCCCGCGGTGTACGCCAGTCCGCTGCGCCGGTGGCCCCGGTGGTCCTCGCCGTGCTGGGTGAAGGCCAGCACCTTGATCGCCAGCACCGGGAACACGCAAGGCATGAGGTTGAGGATCGCCCCCCCCACCAGCGCCCCCAGCAGGGCGGCCCACAGGCCGAGCCCCCCGCCGGCCGGCGCCGTGCCAAGAGCCGCGGCGCGTGCGGCATTCTCTGCCAGCGCGGCGTTCAAGGCGTCCGAAGCGCCGCTGGCCTGGGCGACAGGTGCCGCGGGCAGGGCCGGCCAGCCCCCCGTCACCGCCACGGTGAGGCGGGCGCCAGCGGGCTCGGCGCTGCCTTCCTGGGCCGGCGCCACCACCAGGGGGATGGTGTCCGGGCTGGCGCTGCGCTGGCCAGACAAGGGCAGTGTCGCGGTCCAGGTGTCACCGTTCCAGGCCTGTTGCCACCGTCCGCCGGGCTCCACCAGCGCCGGGGTTTCGGGGAAAAACTCCAGTGCCCGACCGCGCCACGCGGCCGGCAGTCCGGCCAGCCGCACGTGCAAGCCGCGCGCATCGACCGACAGGCGGCTGTCGCCTGCGGGGGTGGCGCGCGGTGCCGCCGCCCAGGCCGCCTCGAAGGCCCGGGCATCGGTGACAGTGGCCCCCTGTGCCGGTACGCTCAACTGGAAGCGGGCCTCTTCCGGTACGCATTCCTGGCGGCAGATCAGCCAGGTCGCGGTCAGCTTCACCTCCAGTTGCGTGCCCTGGAAGCCGGGGGTGACCTGCATCGGAACGGGCAACAGCACCGTGCCGTGGTAACCGTAATTAGCCAGTTCGCCCAAGGGGAACTTGCGCGGCGTCGGCCAGGCGATGTCGCCTGCCTCCACCCCGGGGCTGAGTTGCCACTGCAATTCGGTTGGCAGGCCCGAGTCGCCGGGGTTTTTCCAGTAGCTGTGCCAGTCCGGGGCGTGGGCGATTTCCAGCCCCAGCCACAGGGGCTGGCCGGCTTGCACGCCCTGGGGCGCGTGGACCAGCAGGCGGGCTTGTGAAAACTCGCTGGAGAAGGTGGTCGTGGACCACAGGTTCTGGGCCGTGGCGGGAGCGATCCAGGCCAGCGTGGTCCACAAAAGGAAGGAGGTGAGAAGCTTGCGCATGGATGAAAACGCCGTGGCAGGAGCCTGCGGGCAGGCAGTCAGAGCCGGCGGGGTGGGGCAAAGTTCCGGTCGGCCATTGTGGCGCATCGGCCGCGGGGTCGGGCGGGCCATAATCGCGCCATGGCGTCACCTCCCACCCCGTCGGCCCCCGCTCCGCGGCTGCGCCTGCCCCGTTGGGGCGACCTGTGCACCACCGACTTCGCTGCGCTCGACCCGGCCCGCACCGTGGCCGTGCTGCCCCTGGCCGCGACCGAACAGCACGGTCCGCACCTGCCGCTGTCGGTCGATGCCGACATCCTGGACGGTGTGCTCGACGCCGCCGCCCCGCACCTGCCCGGCGATTGCCCGGTCTGGTTGCTGCCCCCCCAGGCCGTCGGGTTGAGCCCGGAGCACCAGCGCTTTCCCGGCACCCTCACCCTGGGCCTCGACACCCTGGTGCGCCTGTGGTGCGACCTGGGCGCTTCGGTGGCCCGGGCCGGCGTGCGCAAGCTGCTGCTGTTCAACACCCACGGCGGGCACACCGGGGCGATGGACGTGGTCGGGCGCGAATTGCGCAGCCGCCACGACCTGCTGGTCTACAGCGCCAGCTGGTTCAACCTGCCCCTGCTGGACGAGCAGGGCCAGGACTTGAACGCCCGCATCCCGGCCGAAGAACACCGCTTTGGCATCCACGGCGGGCAGGTCGAAACCGCGATGATGCTGGCGCTGCGGCCCGAACTGGTGCGCAGGCAGCACGCGCGCGACTTCGCCTCCACCTCCCGCGACCGCTCGCGCCAGTGCCCCCTGCTGGGCAACGGCCGCAGCGCCAAGCTGGCGTGGCAGACGCAGGACTACAACCCCCAGGGCGCGGTCGGCAACGCCGCGGCGGCCGATGCCGACCTCGGTCGGGCCTTGGTCGACGCGGCCGGCCGCGGCCTGGCCCAGTTGTTGCGGGAGTTCAGTGCGTTGCCGCTGTCCACGTTGGTGGACGGCCCCGCGTTCCTGGATTGAGCCGGCCCCCCGACCGGGGGCTTCAGGCGTGCGTCACCCAGTCGGCGTGCGCCGGGCTGCTCAGGTGCGGCAAGGTGTTGAAGCTGACCAGGGTGCAGCGCTTCGGGTTGTAGGCCAGTTCGCTGACCGAGGTGTTGCGCATGCGCAGGTTCATCTCGATCGTGGTTTCCGGCGTGGTGCCCAGGATGTGGCCGACGGCGGTCGAGATCGGCCCGCCGCTGGAGACCACCAGCACGTTGCCGCTGTGGTGCGCTCGGGCGTGGTCCAAGGCCGAGGTCACGCCGTGCAGAAACGCCGGGTAGCTTGGCATGCCGTGCGGGCTCACCACCCCCGCCATCCACTGGCGCAGGCCGTCGCGCAGCAGGCGAAAGTGCTGGCGGTAGCCCTCCGGGCTGCTGGGGTGTTCCGGCGGGCGGGCGTGGATCGCCTCGATCACCGCCTCGCTGTCGTACTCGTTCAGCCCTGGCCACACCAACGGTTCCGCCCCCCAGCCCAGGCCGGCGGACAGGCCCTCCCAGGTCTGCCGGTGGCGTTTCAGGCTGCCGATCAGCACCGCGTCAAACCGCAGGCCATGCTCGCGCCAGTGCTCGCCCAGGCGCACGCTTTGTTGCCCGCCCAGGGGGCTCAGTTGGTCGTAATCGGCCGCCCCGAAAGACGCCTGCCCGTGTCGTACCAGATAGATGGTTCCCATGGGCCGGATTGTCCGATCGCTGGCGGGCGGAGCAGGTCACGGCGGCGACTGGCTCCGGCGTCAGGCCCCAGTGCGGGCGCGTTGCGCCCGGATGGCTTGGGCCAGGGCGGCGACCCCTTGTTCGATCTGCTCGACCGTCGCCGTCACGAAGGACAGGCGCAGCGTGCGCACGTCGCCCTGTGCCGCGTAGAAGGCCGCACCCGGCACGAAGGCCACGCCCTGGTCCACCGCCTGGGGCAGCAGGCCGATGGCGTCCATCCCCTCGGGCAGGCGCAGCCACAGGAACATGCCGCCGTCCGGCCGGTTCCAGCTCACCCCCAGGCCCTGCAACTCGCGTTCCAGCGCCCCCAGCATGGCGTCGCGTTGGGCCCGGTAAAGGGCGCGGATGGTCGGCACGTGCCGGTCCAGAAAGCCGTCTTTCAGCACATCGGCCACCACGCGCTGGTTGAAGGTCGGGGTGTGCAGGTCGGCCGCCTGTTTGGCCTGCAGCAGCTTGGGGTAGAGCGCAGGCGGTGCCACCACATAGCCCAGGCGCAGGCCTGGGGCCAGCACCTTCGAGAACGAGCCCAGATACACCCCGCCCGCGGGGTTTCTGGCCGTCAGCGGCGCCGGCGGCGGGGTCTCGAACCACAGGTCGCCGTAGGGGTTGTCCTCCACCAGGGGCAGGCCCGCGCGCTGCGTTTCGGCGCTCAGCGCGGCGCGGCGCGCTTCGCTCATGCTGCGCCCGGTCGGGTTCTGGAAATTCGGCAGCAGGTACATGAAGCGCGGTCGGGGCCCGGTCTGCAGCACCCGTTCCAGGTCGGACAGGTCCGGCCCCTCGTCGTCGCTGGCCACGCCCACCACCTCGGGTTCCATCGGGCCAAAGGCCTGCAGGGCGCCCAGGTAGGTCGGTGTCTCCACCAGCACCCGGCTGCCCGGGTCGATCAGCACCTTGGCGATCAGGTCCAGGCCCTGCTGCGAGCCGGTGGTGATCAGCACCTGCGCCGGGTCCACCGCCCAAGGCAGCATCGCCGCGACCTGCTCGCGCAGGGCCGGTAGGCCCTCGCTCGCCGCGTACTGCAGCGCGGCCGCGCCGTCGTCGCGCAGCACGCGGGCGCAGGCGTCGGCGAAGACCTCCACCGGGAAGGTCTTGGGCGAGGGCAGCCCCCCCGCGAAGCTGATGATGCCGGGGCGTTCGGTGACTTTCAGGATCTCGCGGATCACCGAGGGGTTCATGCCGTGGGCGCGTTGCGCCAGGGTCCAGTTCATGGTCGGGTCTTTCTCTCAGGGGTGGGGGTGCACGCGGGGCGTGCACGGCAGGTCTGGGGCGGCGGTGCTCATGTTGTGGTGCGTCCCAGGCCGGTCATCAGGATCCAGCCTGCGGTCAGCACCAGGGCCAGGGCCATGCCGCGGTTGAAGGTGCGCAGGCGGCGCCCCGTGGGCTGGCCGTCCACCAGTGGGCCGGCCAGCCAATGGCGCAAGACCGAACCCACCAGGGCGTAGGTCAGGTTGCTGGCGAAGGCGTAAGCCATCAACACCGGCGCCACCACGGCCAGGCGCTGCCAGGCATCGGCCTGGCCCGCGATCCAGCCGGCCACGATCGACAGCGCCAGCATCCAGGCTTTGATGTTGAGGAACTGTAGACCCACGCCGCGCCAGAAGGTGATGTGCAAGGTGTGGGCCGGCATCTGAGACAAGGACCGGCTGCCGGCCAAACGCCAGGCCAGCCACAGCAAATAGCCCACGCCGCCCAGCAAAATCGCGCCGCGCAGCAAAGGCGCGGCCAGCACCACCGCACCCACCCCCGCGCTGCACAAGCCCAGCAGCAAGGTCCAGCCCACCGGCACGGCGAACACGAAACGCAGGGCGTGGCGCAGACCGAAGTTGGCCGCCAGGGCGGTCGACAAGGTGGTGTTTGGGCCCGGGGTGAAGCTGGTGGCGGTGGCCAGGGTCAACAGCGCCCCGAATTCATGGGCGTTCATGGGGGCGGTGTTCGGTGGGGTCGTCGCTCATCCCGCCACTGTAGCGCCTGGGCGCCGGGCCGGCGTGGTGCAGGTGCATAGATTCAACCGGTGGTGCCCAGGGCTTCCCAGCGCTCCAGGGCCGCCATCAAGGCTTCTTCGATCTCCCCGTGCCGCCCACTCAGCTGGGCCGCGCGCGCCGGGTCGGTGCTATACAGGCTGCCATCGGCCAGGGCCGCATCGATGGCTTGCTGCTCCGCTTCCAGGGCCGCGATCTGTTGCGGCAAGGCATCCAATTCGCGCTGTTCCTTGTAGCTCAGTTTGCGCCGTGGCGCGGGGGGCGGGGCGGTCGTCAGCGTGGGTGTGGGCTCCTTGGCCTTGGGCGCCACCGGCGCTGGCGGTTTGTCCCACACCGGGGCGCGCCCGTGCAGGCGCGTCGACTGCGTCATCCAATCGGCCACCCCGCCTTCGTACTCGCGCCATTGCCCATCGCCTTCGTAAACGATGGTGCTCGTCACCACGTTGTCCAGAAAGCGCCGGTCGTGGCTCACCAGGAACACCGTCCCGTCGTAATCGGCCAACAGGTTTTCCAGCAACTCCAGCGTGTCGATGTCGAGGTCGTTGGTCGGCTCGTCCAGCACCAGCACGTTCGCCGGTCGGGCAAACAGCCGGGCCAGCAGCAACCGGTTGCGTTCCCCGCCCGACAGGGTGCGCACCGGTGCATTGGCCCGCGCCGGCGAGAACAGAAAATCCCCCAGGTAGCTCTTCACATGGGTGCGGCGGTTGCCGATCTCGATCCACTCGCTGCCGGGGCTGATGAAGTCCTCCAGCGTGGCGTTCAGGTCCAGCTGTGCCCGCATCTGGTCGAAATACGCCACCTCCAGCCGGCTGCCCAGCCGCACCGTGCCGGTGTCCGGCGGCAGCAGGCCCAGGATCATCCGCAGCAAGGTCGTTTTGCCGGCGCCGTTCGGGCCGATCAGCCCGACCTTGTCCCCCCGCAGGATCGTGGCGCTGAAGTCCTTCACCACTGTGCGCCGTTCTGCGCCCTCGCCAAACGACTTGCTCACGCCCTCCAGCTCGGCCACCAGCTTGCCGCCCGCGCCCCCGCTGTGGACTTCCATGCGCACCTGGCCCACCGCATCGCGCCGGGTGCTGCGCTGCACGCGCAACA
>NZ_NWMV01000002.1:30000-45980 GCF_002837145.1 Macromonas nakdongensis
ACCGCAAACCGACACTGGTGCGCGAGATGAGTATTCTCAGGCGCTTGAGAGAACTCGGGAGAAGGAACTCGGCAAATTGACACCGTAACTTCGGAAGAAGGTGTGCCCTAGTAGCGTGTAGTGAACAACGAAGCGCGAATGGGTTGCAAAAAATAGGTGGCTGCGACTGTTTACTAAAAACACAGCACTCTGCAAACACGAAAGTGGACGTATAGGGTGTGACGCCTGCCCGGTGCCGGAAGATTAATTGATGGGGTGCAAGCTCTTGATCGAAGTCCCGGTAAACGGCGGCCGTAACTATAACGGTCCTAAGGTAGCGAAATTCCTTGTCGGGTAAGTTCCGACCTGCACGAATGGCGTAACGATGGCCACACTGTCTCCTCCCGAGACTCAGCGAAGTTGAAATGTTTGTGATGATGCAATCTCCCCGCGGAAAGACGGAAAGACCCCATGAACCTTTACTGTAGCTTTGTATTGGACTTTGAACGGATCTGTGTAGGATAGGTGGGAGGCTTTGAAGGGCGGATGCTAGTTCGCCTGGAGCCGACGTTGAAATACCACCCTGGTGCGTTTGAGGTTCTAACCTGGCCCCCTGAATCGGGGGTGGGGACAGTGCATGGTAGGCAGTTTGACTGGGGCGGTCTCCTCCCAAAGCGTAACGGAGGAGTTCGAAGGTACGCTAGTTACGGTCGGACATCGTGACGATAGTGCAATGGCATAAGCGTGCTTAACTGCGAGACTGACAAGTCGAGCAGATGCGAAAGCAGGACATAGTGATCCGGTGGTTCTGTATGGAAGGGCCATCGCTCAACGGATAAAAGGTACTCTGGGGATAACAGGCTGATACCGCCCAAGAGTTCATATCGACGGCGGTGTTTGGCACCTCGATGTCGGCTCATCTCATCCTGGGGCTGTAGCCGGTCCCAAGGGTATGGCTGTTCGCCATTTAAAGAGGTACGTGAGCTGGGTTTAAAACGTCGTGAGACAGTTTGGTCCCTATCTTCCGTGGGCGCTGCAGATTTGAGGAAGCCTGCTCCTAGTACGAGAGGACCGGAGTGGACGCACCTCTGGTGTACCGGTTGTCACGCCAGTGGCATCGCCGGGTAGCTATGTGCGGAAGAGATAACCGCTGAAAGCATCTAAGCGGGAAACTCGTTCCAAGATGAGATCTGCCGGGGCCTTGAGCCCCCTGAAGGGTCGTTGAAGACCACGACGTTGATAGGCGAGGTGTGGAAGCGCAGCAATGCGTTAAGCTAACTCGTACTAATTGCCCGTGAGGCTTGACCCTATAACTTTGAGCACCGCGCGTGTTCAAGGCAACAATCGAAGTCTGTCGTATGACGCTCGACCTGAATATGTTGCGACGCAATCAAAAACCATTCGACTCTGTGAATTCGCTGTGCTGACCCCAGGTCAGTGCGGCAACCCGTTATGCCTGACGACCATAGCAAGTTGGTCCCACTCCTTCCCATCCCGAACAGGACAGTGAAACGACTTCGCGCCGATGATAGTGCAGATCCCTGTGTGAAAGTAGGTCATCGTCAGGCTGTTATTTGAGCAATAACCCCGAATTCCGTTGACACGGGTTCGGGGTTTTTTGCTTGTGCTGGCAGAATCGACGGTGATGAATACTCTGCATTACACCCGCGCCCAGGCCTTGCCGGCCTTGTTGTCTGAACGCATCGCTGTCTTGGATGGCGCGATGGGGACCATGATCCAGCGTTTCCAGTTGGACGAGGCGCAATACCGCGGGGCAGGGCTCCCCGATGCTGCCCCGGGCGATGTCCGGTTTGTGGATTGGCCGAGCGATCTCAAGGGCAACAACGAATTGTTGAGCCTGACCCGCCCCGACATCATCCGCAGCATCCACGAGGCCTATCTGGCATCGGGGGCCGATCTGATCGAAACCAACACCTTTGGCGCCACCACGGTGGCCCAAGATGATTATGGTTTGGCGGCTTTTGCCCGCGAAATGAACGTGGCGTCGGCCCGACTGGCGCGCGCGGCCTGCGATCGCTTTGCCACGCCTGAGCGGCCGCGCTACGTGGCCGGCGCCTTGGGCCCCACGCCGAAAACCGCCAGCATCAGCCCTGACGTGAACGATCCGGGGGCGCGCAACGTCACCTTTGATGCCTTGTGCGAGGCCTACCATGAGCAGGTGGCCGGCCTGGTGGAGGGCGGGGCCGATGTGCTGTTGGTGGAAACGATTTTCGACACCTTGAATGCCAAGGCGGCCCTGTTCGCCATTGAACGTTATTTCGATGAAACCGGTGAATGTCTGCCGGTGATCATCAGTGGGACGGTGACCGATGCCTCGGGCCGAATCCTGAGCGGGCAGACGGTGTCGGCTTTCTGGGCCAGTGTGCGTCACGTTCGCCCCCTGGCGGTGGGCCTGAATTGCGCCTTGGGCGCGGCGTTGATGAAGCCATATATCCAGGAGTTGTCTCGGATCGCCGAAGGCACCTTCATCAGTTGCTATCCGAACGCGGGCCTGCCCAATCCGATGAGTGACACGGGCTTTGATGAAACGCCGGCCGATACCTCGCGCCTGCTCCACGAATTTGCCGCAGAAGGCCTGGTGAACATCGTAGGGGGGTGTTGTGGCACAACGCCGGACCACATCGCTGCGATCGGTCGCGCGGTCGGTGGACGGGCGCCACGCGATCGTTTCGCCCGCTATCGGGATTGATGGCGTGGCTGGTCTGGCGGGAGAAAATGCCCAAGGTGATTCGCCCTATACTGTCTGCATGGTGGGCGCTGTGCCTGCTTTTGTTCGATCCTGCCGACCCCGTCTGTGAATTGGGATGACCTGCGTTTGGAGCATGCCGAAGCCTTGCTGAGACTGGCGGGGCATCCCCTGCCCGACCGCCAACGGGATGGCGACGCGGGCTTTGTCCAGGGCTTGTTGGACGGTTTGTGCGAGTTGTCGTCGCGTGATGCCTTGACCGGGGTGGGCAACCGGAGGGCCTTCCTGGGCACGCTGACGCGGGAGTTGGACCGCGTGGCCCGTCTGGGTGAGTCGGTCATGCTCTTGGCGGTTGACATCGACCATTTCAAGCGTGTGAACGACATCCACGGCCACTTGGCTGGGGACATGGTGATCCGCGCGGTCGCGAGGACCTTGCAGGAGTGCGTGCGCCCGATGGACACGGTGGCGCGGATGGGCGGTGAAGAATTCGCGGTGGTCCTGCCCAATTGCGGACACGCCTTCGGTCCGATGGTGGCCGAACGCATCCGTGCGGCCGTGGAAGCCCTGACGATACGCCACCAACATTTGGCCTTGCAGGTGACCGTGAGTTGTGGCGGGGCGTTTGCGCCGGCCTGGGTGCGCAGCTCGGTCGAAGTCTGGCTAGAGCGAGCGGACCGCCAGCTGTATCTGGCCAAGCAGGGCGGACGCAACCGGGTCTGCATCGAGGAAATGGCCGTGAGCGAAGTGAGCCCCGAAGAAAAGGGTTTGTTGTTTGCTTGGGCGCAGCCCGAGGGGCTTATGATCAATCCCGCCGATGCGAACTGAGCGCCACCACCTTTCATGAGCAACACCCCAGACACCTCACGCCCCGCAGCGGCCACTGGCGGGGCCACGTCGCGTCCCGGCAAAGGCAAGGTGATTGCGATCACCAGCGGTAAAGGCGGCGTCGGCAAGACCTTTGTCTCGGCCAATTTGGCCGCGGCCCTGACGCGGCGCGGCCTGAAGGTGCTCGTCCTGGACGCCGACCTTGGCCTGGCCAACCTGGATGTGGTGCTGAACCTGTACCCCAAGCTGACCTTGCACGATGTGTTCACCGGCAAAGCCACGCTGGAGGACGCGATCGTCAAAGCGCCCGGCGGGTTTTCGGTGTTGCTGGCGGGCTCGGGCATGGTCGAGTACTCCCGGCTGACGCCGGAGGTGCGGGAAGACTTTTTGAAATTGATGGCCGATGTGGTGCCGCGCTACGACGTGGTGCTGTTGGACACCGGTGCCGGCATTTCCGATGTGGTGCTGTTCGCCTTGTCGCTCGCGTCGGAGATCGTGTTGGTGGCCACGCCCGAGCCGACCTCCTTGACCGACGCCTACGCCACGATCAAAGTGCTGGCCACGCAACAGCAAAGGCAGCAGGTGCGGATCGTGGTGAACCAGGCGCAGCGACCCGGCGATGGCAAGGCCATCACCGCCCAGCTCCAGGCGGTGCTCAACCGCTTTGTCGGCCAGGCATTGCCCCAGGGCGCTGCGGCACCCAGCGGGGCATCGACCGGCATACGGCTGTTGCACGTGGGCGACATTCCGGTGGACCAGGCCGTGAAGGAGGCCGTCATGCGCCGGCAGTTGCTGTGGGTGCACACACCGGGCTCGCCGGCTGGGCTGGCGGTGGGGCAGATCGCGGGGCGCCTGCTGGAAACCGTGATCCAGCCCGATGCGCGTCCCTGAAGGCGGCGGCGGCGAGCACGGCCTTGCGTGTCCAGTGTGGGGATGCCATGGCTGAGGCCGTCCCAGGGATCGCCGCCCTGCGCGAGCGCTCGCCCCTGGTGGCCCGCTTGCTCGACCGGATGCAGGCCGACGGGGATTTTCCGGCCATGTCGGCCCAGATCGTGCGCGTGCTGAACCTGGCCGGCGGCGAACGCGAAGACCTGAGGCACCTGACCGAAGAGATCCTGAAGGATGTGGCCCTGACCAACAAGTTGTTGCGGGTGGTGAATGCGGCCCGCTTCGCCGGCCATGTCGACGGCATCGGAACGGTGTCGCGGGCGGTGAGCATGATGGGCGTGTCGACGGTGCGCAGCCTGGCCCTGAGCCTGGTGCTGCTGGAGCACATGGAAAACCGGCTCCAAGCCCAGCGCGTGCGGGAGGAATACCTGCGCGCCTTGCTGGCCGCTCACCTGGCGGTCGCCTGGGGGACGCCGGATGTGGACCCGGAAGAGGCCTTCCTGGGGGCGCTGTTCCACGAGCTGGGGCGGATGATCGCGGTGTGCTACTTCCCGACCGAAGTCCAGACCATCGATGCCCGGGCCGGACGGGACCGGGACGCCGTCCGCCGCGAGGCGGTGCGGGTGTTGGGTGCCGATTTTGAGGCCCTGGGGCAGGGGGTTGCCCGTGTGTGGCGCTTGCCCGCACACATCCGCCGGGCCATGGAGCCGGCCGAAGGCACGCCGCCGAGCCGCCGCCCGCACGAGGCGGGTGAACGTTTGCGTTGGTTGTCGGGGGCGGCGCACGCCATGGCCGAGGCGATGCTGGGCCCGACTGCCGATGCGGCCACGCCTGCCTGGGAGCGGGTGTCCCGGCGGTTCTCGGGCGTGCTGGGGGTGGGGCTGGAGGCGATGGCTTTGCGCGCCGAATCGGCACGGCAACGGTGGTCGGAAGCGGCGGAGGCCGCTGGCTTGGGGCGGGTGCATGCGGCCCCGGTCGGGGTGGTCCCGTCTGCGAGCGGGCCACCGCCCCCGGCGCCAGCGGTCGTGCAGGACGGTGATATGAACCCGGCCGCGACCACCCTGGCCCAGGGCTTGGCCGATGTTACGGATGTGTTGCTCGAAGGGGCTCCTCCCAAGGAGTTGGGCCGCATGGCGCTGGAAACCTTGTACCGGGCATTGGGCTACGAGCGTGCGGTGCTGTGCCGCCGGACCGGGCCCTCGGGGCCGTTGCAAGGGTGGATCGGCCTGGGGGCCGATGCCGAGGCGCTGGTGCCGCAATTCCAGGTGTCCTTGGGTGACGGCGACGATGTGCTGGGCGCCATGGTCCGCAGTGGCAAGGACAGTTGCGTGGAGGATGTGCAGCGGGCCGCCTGGAGCGCGCGTTTGCCTGCGTGGCTGCGTTCGGACCGGGTGCGCTGCCTGCTGGTGTTGCCGCTCTGCCGCGAGGGGGTGGTGGTGGGGATGCTGTACGCCGACCGCAGCACGCCCGGTGGCCCGGTCTGGACGGACGAAGACCGGGCCCTGGTGCGCGCCTTGCGCAATCTGATGGTGTATGCGCTGGCCAGTGCCGCGGCCCTGAGAGGCTGATTGGCAAGCGCGGGGCGCAGTGCCACAATGATCCCGTGTCCCAAGCCTGTCAGGAGGACCGCATGTTGTACCGTTTCAAATGCAAGGCCACGGCCGATGTCGTGATGCTGGAACCCAACGGCAAGCAGTTGCTCGAAATTTTGGGAAAAGACCCCAAAGCGCCTGGGGTGCTTCTGGTAGACCGGATGCCGGGGGCCGTGCAGGCCCTGCGCGATGCCGTGTTCGAAGACGAATGCGAATTCGAACGGCTGAAGCAGGAGGCCCTGGCCCGCGGCGAGGATCCGCCGCCGGCAGACCGTGTCAGCCTGCGCACCCGGGTGACCCCCTTCCTGGAGATGCTGCAGCACTGCATGCGCGAGCGCTGCGAGGTGGTGTGGGGGGTGTGAATCGCAGTGCTCAGTCGTAGCGGCGGGCGTCTTCGATGACCTTGCCGTCGTTGGGCAGGCTGCCGGCGGCCACCAGGGTGACTTGCCCGCGCAGCTTGGTCACGTCGCGCACGCTGTCTTCCAGGGCGCGCACCAGGGTGGCGGTGTCGTCGGCCAAGGGCTGCACCGTTTCGACCTGCAAGGCCATGTGGTCGTCGGCCATCTGACCGGTGACCACGAGGCGGGCCTTGAGGGCCTCGGGGTGGCGGCGCAGCACCTCGGCCACCTGCGAGGGGTGGACGAACATGCCCTTGATCTTGGTGGTCTGGTCGGCGCGGCCCAGCCAGCCTTTGATGCGGGTGTTGGTCCGGCCCGTGGGACAGGGGCCCGGGAGCACGGCCGACAGGTCGCCGGTGCCAAAGCGGATCAGCGGGTAGTCGGGGTTGAGCACGGTGACCACCACTTCGCCGACCTCGCCTTCGGCTACCGGATCGCCGGTGCCCGGGCGGACGATTTCCAGGACCACGCCTTCGTCGAGCACCAGGCCTTCGCGCGCCGGGGTTTCGTAGGCGATGAGGCCGGCGTCGGCCGTGGCGTAACACTGGTAGGCGGTGATGCCGCGCTCGCCGAGCCAGTCGCGCAGGGACGGGGGGCAAGCTTCGCCCGAGACCAGGGCCTTGCGCAGGGACAGGGCGATGCCCGTCTGTTCGGCTTTTTCCACGAGGATGCGCAGGAAGCTCGGGGTTCCGGCGTAGGCTTCGGGCTGCAGGTCTTGGATGGCCGCGAGCTGCTGCTCGGTGTTGCCCACCCCGCCCGGGACCACGGTGCAGCCCAGGGCGTGGGCGCCGGCTTCCATGATCCAGGCGCCTGGCGTGAGGTGGTAACTGAAACAGTTGTGCACCAGGTCGCCGGCGGCGAAGCCGGCCGCGGCCATGGCCCGGCCCGAGCGCCAGTAATCGGCGGTGGCGCCTTCGGGTTCGTAGATGGGGCCGGGCGACTGGAACACCCGCCGTGCCCCTGTGCTGCGCAACAGGCGACGCCAGCCGATGGTGGCGAAGCCGCCGAAGGGGTCGCCGCCAGCGGCGCGTGCGGCCTGCTGGCGTTCCAGCAATTCGTGTTTGCGCACCACCGGCAGGCGGGCCAGGGCGTCACGGCTGTTCACGGCGGCGGCGTCCACGCCCGCCAGCAGCTGGGCGTAGGCGGCGCTGTGGCGCTGGGCGTGGGCGATGTGGGCGGGCAGGGCCGCCATCAGGGCGGCTTCGCGCTCGGCGGGCGAGCGGGTTTCGAGGGCGTCAAAGTGTGCGGACATGGTGGCGCAGGTCAAGGGGCAAAGAGGTGGGGAATCAGGCCAGCCAGCGCTTGCGGCGCTTGTAGCTCTTGACGTCTTTGAAGCTCTTGCGCTCGCCGCCGCCCATGCCCAGGTAGAACTCTTTGACGTCCTCGTTGTTGCGCAGGTCTTCGGCGGCACCGTCCATCATGATGCGGCCGCTTTCCATGATGTAGCCGTAGTTGGCGTATTTCAGCGCCATGTTGGTGTTCTGCTCGGCGATCAGGAAGGTGACCTTTTCCTTCTGGTTCAGGTCCTTGACGATCTCGAACACCTCTTCCACGATCTGCGGGGCCAGACCCATGGAGGGTTCGTCGAGCAGCACCACACTGGGGTTGGTCATGAGGGCGCGGCCGATGGCGCACATCTGCTGTTCGCCGCCGGAGGTGTAGGCCGCCTGCGAGGTGCGACGGGTTTTGAGGCGCGGAAAGTAGTTGTAGACCTTCTCCAGGTTGGCGTCGATCTCGGCCTTGCTGGCGCGGGTGTAGGCCCCGGTGAGCAGGTTTTCCTCGATGGTGAGGTGGGCGAAGCAGTGGCGGCCTTCCATCACCTGCACCACGCCGCGCTTGACGAGGTCGGCCGGCGACAGGTTTTCGATGCGCTCGCCGCGCAGTTCGATGGAGCCTTTGGTGACCTCGCCGCGCTCGGCCTTGAGCAGGTTGGAGATGGCGCGCAGCGTGGTGGTCTTGCCGGCGCCGTTGCCGCCCAGGATGGCCGCGATCTGGCCTTCCTGCACCTGCAGGGACACGCCCTTGAGCACCAGGATGACGTGGTTGTAGATGACTTCAATGCCGTTGACGTTGAGGACGGTTTGGGGTGTGCTCATGTGTGGACCTTGTTGCGGGGCGAGAACCAGGCGGCAGCGCTGCGGTGCAACGCTGTCGGCTGGGGACCCGGCATGGGCCGGGTCCGGTGAGGGCCACCGTTCACCCGAAGGTGGCGGTGGCAGGTGCCTCAGGACTGGCAGTCCTGCGGGGTGCGGCGGGTCAGCTTCTTCTCGGCCGCGTAGCGGTCGGCCGCGGCCTTGACCATGGGCTTGAGGATCTGCTCATCGGCCTGGTACCAGTCGCTGGAGAACTGCCACTTGCCACCGTCCCAGGTGTGGACGCGGGCCCAGTTGGCGCCCATGTGGTCCTGGCAGCTGGTGGACAGCGGGCGCATCACGCCCTTGAAACCAAGCCCGTCCAGTTTGGCCTGGGTCAGGTTGAGGTTTTCCAGGCCCCAGCGGACCTGCTCGCCGTTCATGACCTTGCCTTTGCCGAAGCGTTCCTGGGCCGCACGGACGCCTTCGACCGCAAACATGGCGCTCATCAGGCCGCGCATGTACAACACCTGCCCCAGTTCCTCTTTCGGACCGGTGCCCTGGCCTTTGGCGTGCACCTTGTCAGCGATTTCCTTGACCACTGCCGCATTCGGTTCGGCGCCGTGTTGCATGGTCACCGCGTTGTAGCCCTTGGCGCCCATGCCCACGTCCTTGACGTCGGGTTCGGCACCGGCCCACCACACGCCGTAGATCTTCTCGCGCGGGTAGCCGGTGGCCTGGGCCTCTTTCAGGAGGGTGGAGTTCATCACGCCCCAACCCCAGTTGACCACGTAGTCGGGGCGGTCGCGGCGGATCTGCAGCCAAGTGGCTTTTTGTTCCACGCCGGGATGGGTCACGGGCAGCAGGCTCAGCTGGAAGCCGTGCATGGCGGCACGCTCCTGCATCATGGGGATGGCTTCTTTGCCGAACGGGCTGTCGTGGTAGACCAGCGCGATCTTCTTGCCTTTGAGGTTGGCGGCCCCGCCCAGTTTCTTGGCGATGTCCTGCACGATCACGTCGGCGGCGACCCAGTAGGTGCCGGCGAGCGGAAAGTTCCACTTGAACACACCGCCGTCTTGCGATTCGCTGCGGCCATAGCCCGAGGTGATCAGCGGGATCTTGTCGTTGGGGGCTTTTTCGGTCAGGGCGAAGGTGATGCCGGTGGACAACGGCTGGAACATGGTCGCGCCGCCATTCTTGCCCTTCAGGCGCTCGTAGCACTCCACGCCGCGGTCGGTGGCGTAGCCGGTTTCGCATTCTTCAAACGAAATCTTCACGCCGTTGACGCCACCGCGTGCGTTGGTCAGCTTGAGGTAGTCGACAAAGCCGTTGGCCCAGGGCACGCCGTTGGGGGCGTAGGCGCCGGTGCGGTACACCAGCACGGGGAAGAACTGCTCCTTGGCTTGCGCGTGGGCGGTCGGCGCCACCAGGGCACCGCCGAAGGACGTGGCGGTCACGGCGGCGGCGAGGGCGAGGGAACGAAGCTTCATGGTTGTCTCCTATCGACGTGGTTGTTGAAGCGGGGGCGGGAAAATCGAGGTCAGTGCGGGAAGGGCCAGATGCGCAGCTTCTGTTTGCCGATGCTCCACAGCTTGGCCAGGCCGTGCGGCTCGACGATGAGGAACCATACGATCAGGGCGCCGAAGATCATGAATTCGGTGTGCGACACGGCGGCGGTGGACACCGAGAGGCCGACCAGGGCCCCCAGGCCGGGCAGCAACTGGTTCAGGAAGATGGGCAGCACCACGATGAAGGCCGCGCCGAAGAAGCTGCCCATGATGGAGCCCATGCCGCCGATGATGACCATGAACAGCAGCTGGAAGGAGCGGTCGATGCTGAAGGCGGCCGGCTCCCAGGAACCCAGGTGGACGAAGCCCCAGAGGCCGCCGGCCACGCCGATGATGAAGGAGCTGACAGCGAAGGCCGAGAGCTTGGCGTACATCGGGCGGATGCCGATCACGGCGGCGGCCACGTCCATGTCGCGGATGGCCATCCATTCGCGGCCGATGGCGCCGCGCACCAGGTTCTTGGCCAGCACGCCAAACACCACCAGAAAGCCCAGGCAGAACAGGTATTTTTCCACCGGGGTGTCGATGGCCCAGCCCAGGACGTTGAGGTTGGACACCGACACCGAGCCCGAGGCGTTGTTGTTGGTGAACCAGCCGATGCGCAGGAAGGCCCAGTCGCAGAAGAACTGCGCGGCCAGCGTGGCCACGGCCAGGTACAGGCCCTTGACCCGCAGGCTGGGGATGCCGAACACCAGGCCCACCAGCGTGGCGAAGAAGCCGCCGGAGAGCAGCGCCACGATCAGCGGCATTCCGTCGATGCGGATGTAGGTGTTGTAGGCCATGTAGGCGCCCACCGCCATGAAGGCGCCGGAGCCCAGCGAGATCTGGCCGCAGTAACCCACCAGGATGTTCACCCCCAGCGCTGCCATGGACAGGATGAGGAAGGGGATCAGGATGGCGCGAAACAGGTATTCGTCCACCAGGAAGGGGATGCCTACTGCCGCGAAGGCGACGATGGCCAGGATGGCCCATTTGTCCTGCGCGATCGGGAAGATCTGCTGATCGGCGCGGTAGGAGGTCTTGAATTGACCGTTTTCTCTGTAAAACATTCAGTGTCTCCTCACACGCGGTCGATGATTTTTTCGCCGAACAAACCCTGCGGACGGAACAGCAGGAACACCAGGGCCAGCATGTAGGCGAACCAGATTTCGATGCCGCCGCCGACCAGGGGGCCGAGGTAGACCTCGGACAGCTTTTCACCGACGCCGATGATCAGGCCGCCGATGATGGCGCCGGGCACCGAGGTCAGGCCGCCCAGGATGATGACGGGCAGTGCGCGCAGGGCCACGGTGGTGAGCGAGAACTGCACGCCCAGTTTGGAGCCCCAGATCATGCCGGCGACCAGGGCGGTGATGCCGGCCACACACCAAACGATGACCCAGATGCGGTTGAGCGGGATGCCGATGGATTGGGCGGCCTGGTGGTCGTCGGCCACGGCGCGCAGGGCGCGGCCGGTGGTGGTTTTCTGGAAGAACAGGGACAGGGCGGCGACCAGGGCCGCGGCCACCACGGCGGCGATCACGTCCTCCTGGTTGATGAGCACGCCGCCTTCGAACAGCCCGTCCAGAATGAAGATCGGGTCTTTCGGCATGCCGATGTCGATCTGGTAAATGTCGCTGCCGAAGATGGTCTGGCCCAGGCCGTCGAGAAAGTAGGTGATGCCCAGGGTGGCCATCAGCAGGGTCACGCCTTCCTGGTTGACCAGGTGGCGCAGCACCAGACGCTCGATGAACCAGGCGAGCACGAACATCAGGGCCGCGGCCAGAGCGAACGCCACCAGGTTGGCCAGCAGCTTGCTCTCCAGGCCCAGCCATTGCGGCACCCACTCGGAGAAGCGGGCCATGGCCAGGGCGGCGAACAGCACCATGGCGCCCTGGGCGAAGTTGAACACGCCCGAGGCCTTGAAGATGAGCACAAAGCCCAGCGCCACCAGGGAATACAGCATGCCGGCCATCAGGCCGCCAAACAGGGTTTCGAGGAAAAATGCCATGACTCTTGACTCCTCAGTGGCTGGTGCCCAGGTAGGCGCGGATGACTTCTTCGTTGGCGCGCACTTCGTCCGGCGGGCCGTCGCCGATCTTCTTGCCGTAGTCCAGCACCACCACGCGGTCGGAGATGTCCATCACCACGCCCATGTCGTGCTCGATCAGTACGATGGTGGTGCCGAACTCGTCGTTCACGTCGAGGATGAAGCGGCACATGTCCTGCTTCTCTTCCACGTTCATGCCGGCCATGGGCTCGTCCAGCAGCAGCACCTGCGGCTCCATGGCCAGGGCGCGGCCCAGGTCCACGCGCTTTTGCAGGCCATAGGGCAGCTGACCCACGGGGGTCTTGCGGAAGGCCTGGATTTCGAGGAAGTCGATGATGTGCTCGACCTTCTCGCGGTGCAGTTCCTCCTCATGCTGGGCCGGGCCCAGGCGCAGCGCCTGCAGGAACAGGTTGCTCTTGATGCGCAGGTTGCGGCCGGTCATGATGTTGTCGATCACGCTCATGCCCTTGAACAGCGCCAGGTTCTGGAAGGTGCGGGCCACGCCCATTTCCGCCACTTGGCGGCTGTTCATGCCGCGGAAGGTTTGGCCGCGGAAGGTGATCTTGCCTTCCTGCGGCTGGTAAACGCCGTTGATGCAGTTGAGCATCGAGCTTTTGCCGGCGCCGTTGGGGCCGATGATGGCGCGGATCTCGTGTTCCTTCACGTTGAAGGAGATGTCGGTCAGCGCCTTGACGCCGCCGAAGCGCAGGCTGATGTTCTGGACGTCGAGGATGACGTCCCCCACTTTCTTGTGTGCCATGGTGGTGGTGTTTCCTCTGGGTGGGTCAGGCGGCCTGTTTCACGGCCGGGAAGGTCTTGGCGTCGCTCAGGCGGAGCGTGGCGCTGACCTTGCCGGTGCGGCCGTCTTCGAACTTGACCTGGGTTTCGATGTACTGCTCGGTCTTGCCGCCATAGAGGGCGTCGATCAGCACGCTGTACTTGTCGGCGATGAAGCCGCGGCGGACCTTGTTGGTGCGGGTCAGTTCGCCGTCGTCGGCGTCCAGTTCCTTGTGCAGCACCAGGAAGCGGCTGACCTGGCTGCCGGCCAGCAGCGCGTCGCGGCTGAGGTCGGCGTTGACCTTCTCCACGCACTCGCGGATCAGTTCGTACACCTCGGGCTTCTGCGCCAGGTCGGTGTAGCCGGCGTAGGGCAGATTGCGGCGCTCGGCCCAGTTGCCGACGGCGTCGAAGTCGATGTTGACCATGACGCAGACCTGGTCGCGCTGGTCGCCATAGGCCACCACCTCCTTGATGTGCGAGAAGAACTTGAGCTTGTTCTCCACGTACTTGGGCGCGAACATGGCGCCGTCGTTGGCGCCGCCCTTGATGCGGCCCACGTCTTTCACGCGGTCGATGATTTTGAGGTGGCCGGAGGCGTCGAGGAAGCCGGCGTCGCTGGTGTGGTACCAGCCGTCGGCGGTCAGCACCTCTTCGGTGGCCTTGGGGTTCTTGTAATACTCTTTCAGCAGGCCGGGCGACTTGACCAGGATCTCGCCGTTGTCGGCCAGCTTGATTTCCACCCCTTCGCAGGGCACGCCCACGGTGTCGGCCTTGGCTTCGTGGTCGGGCTGCAGGCAGACGAACACGGCGGTTTCGGTCGAGCCGTAGAGCTGCTTGAGGTTGATGCCGATGGAACGGTAAAAGCTGAACAGGTCGGGGCCGATGGCTTCACCCGCGGTGTAGGCCACCCGCACACGGCTCAGGCCCAGGGTGTTGCGCAGCGGGCCGTAGACCAGCAGGTTGCCCAGGGCGTAGCTCAGCCGGGCGCCCAGGCCCACGCTTTTGCCGTCCATCAGGGCGGGGCCGACCTGGCGCGCCACGTCCATGAAGTGGTGGAACAGCTTGCGTTTCAGGGCACCGGCGTCTTCCATGCGGATCATCACGCTGGTGAGCAGGCCCTCGAACACCCGTGGCGGGGCGAAGTAGTAGGTCGGACCGATCTCTTTCAGGTCGATGGTCACGGTGCTGCCGGATTCGGGGCAGTTCACCACGTAGCCGCAGGCCAGCCACTGGGCATAGCTGAAGATGTTCTGGCCGATCCAGGCCGGCGGCAGGTAGGCCAGCACCTCGTCGGCTGGGCCCAGCTTGTCGAACTTGGCGCCGACCTCGGCGCGGTTGAGCAGGGAAAAGTGGGTGTGCACCACGCCCTTGGGGTTGCCGGTGGTGCCGGAGGTGAAGAACATGGCGGCCACATCGTCGGGCTGCGCCAGGTCGACCTGCTCCTGGAAAAAGTCCGGGTGTTCTTCGGTGAACACGCGTCCGGCGGCGACCACTTCCTGCAGGCCGGCCAGTCCGGGTTCGTCGTAGTTGCGCAGGCCGCGCGGGTCGTCGAACAGGATGTGTGTCAGCTGCGGGCACTGCTCGCGGATTTCGAGCATCTTGTCCACCTGCTCCTGGTCTTCCACCACGGCGAAGCGCACCTCGGCGTTGTTGATGGGGAAGACGCATTCGGGCGCAACCGCGTCCTGGTACAGCGGCACGGGGATGGCGCCCAGCGACTGGGCCGCCAGCATGGTGGCGTAGAGGTTGGGGCGGTTGGCGCCGATGACCACCAGGTGTTCCCCCCGGCGCAGGCCCAGCTGGTGCAGGCCGCCGGCGATGTGCTGGACCAGGGCGGCCATGCCGCGCCAGTCGGTGGTTTGCCAGATGCCGTATTCCTTCTCCCGCATGGCGGGGGCCTGGGGCCGTTGGGTGGCGTGCTGCAGCAGCAGCCGCGGGAAGGTGGTTCTCATGGGGTCTCCTCTGCCTGGGGGCGGTGGCCACGGCCGGACGGCGGTGACGCACCTTCAACTGGGTCGGACTGTACGCCCGAACTTTGACGCCATGTTGTCATTGCGACGACAATCTCGGGTTCACCCCATCTAGGACTTTCCCTAGGGTCGCGGGGCGGCAGGGGGTTTTGCTTCACCATTTCTGCATGACCACGAAGACGGGCTTGCGCGAACGCGCCCGGGCCTTGACGCCCGAGGAGATGGCAGAAATTCCCTGGATGGGCTTGCTCACACCGGCCGAGCAGGCGCACGCCCAGGCGGCCCTGGTGGTGTCGCGGGTGGACCCGGGCGACCACATCTGCCGCGTGGGGCGGCCGGTGACGTATTGGTTCGGCCTGGTCGATGGCCTGCTGAAAATGAGCAACGACGACAGCCGGGGCCCGCTGATCACCTTCACCGGCATCGCCCCGGGGGGCTGGTTTGGCGAGGGCACGGTGCTCAAGCGCGAAACCTACCGCTACAACGTGCTGGCGCTGCGCAAAAGCCTGGTGGCCGGGCTGCCGGTGGACACCTTCCACTGGTTGCTGGACAACTCCATCGGCTTCAACCGCTTCGTCATGCGGCAGTTGAACGAGCGCCTGGGGCAGTTCATCGCCGCGCGCGAGATCGACCGCATCACCGACCCCGACGTGCGCGTGGCGCGCAGCGTGGCCAACCTGTTCCACCCAGGGCTGTTCCCGGGGGTGGGGCAGGTGCTGCGCATCACCCAGCAGGAACTGGCCTATTTGGTCGGGTTGTCGCGCCAGCGGGTGAACGAGGCACTGGCTTCGCTCCAGCACGCCGGGGTGATTGCGGTGGAGTATGGCGGCCTGCGCGTGCTCGACCTGGACGCCTTGCAAAGCACCGGTCTGCCGCTGCGCCCGTGATGGGGCGGTGGTGCGACAATTTGCGCTTGTCCGCCCCACCCGAATGAGATGAGCAAAACCCTGTCCTTGCCACCCCGTGCACCCGCAAAACCGGCCGGCCGTTCGGAGCGTGCCCAGGGGCAGCTGCGGCCGACCCGCCCGCCCGTGCCGACCGAGCCTGGGCGGCGCAGCCCGGCGGCCTCGACCCCTTTGTCGCCCAAGCCGCGGCGTGCGGTGCCGTCCGGCGGCACCGCTGCAGCGGCGGGTGCGCCGGCCGTGGGCGTGCGCCTCAACAAGCGCTTG
>NZ_NWMV01000020.1 GCF_002837145.1 Macromonas nakdongensis
CCCCCGCCCGGCAAGGCCTATGTACCCGGGCCGGCGGTGCGCGCCCACCTTGACCGCCTGGTGCTGCAGGTCGTCAAAAGCCTGAACCCCGCCGCCGCAGCGCCCCTGGGCCAGCTGGCGGCCGGCCTGGCGCGCGGCGCCACCGAGCCGGCCGAGCGCCACTTCTGGCTGGCCGCGGCCGCCTACTTCGAGGCCGTGGCCCAGGGTGGCCTGCCCGACAGCGTCTACGTCAAGCGCGCCGCCTCCAGCATCTTGCTGCAGTACACCCACCTGAGCCAGGGCGAAGTGCAAGGGCTGCTGCCCTTGACGCACGACCTGTGTTTCCTGGCGGCCCAGGCCCAGGTGCCCGACCCGAGTGCCGCCCCGGCGCTGCAAGCCCTGTGGATGGCCCAAGGCTGGCGCGCCGCCGAGCGCTGGGACTGGGAACGCCAGGCCCTGGGCCTGACCGACCCCGCCTTGCTGGTCCGCCTGCGCGAAGCGGTGGCCGCGGCCCAGCGCGCCTGGGCTTTGTGGACCGAAGGCGACGCCCAGGCCCTGGGTCGCGCCTGCGAACAGCTGGGGGCCCTGTCCACCGACTTGCCGGCCCTGCACCCTGCGGCCCAGCCCCTGGCCGAGGCCTGGGCGGCTGTGGTGCAGCGGCACGCCACGGTCGCCGCCAGCACGCCCTGGCCGGCCGGGCTGGCGCTGGAAGCGTCCCACAGTCTCCTGTGCCTGGGCGCCGAACTCGACGATTTCGACCCGCTCGACCCCGCCCTGGCCGCCCGCCACCAGACCTTGGCCCAACGCCTGCGGGGCGCGCTGGACGGGCAGCCCGCCCCGGCGGCCGAGCCGTGGATGACGGCGCTGTACCGCCGCCTCAGCGAGCGTCAGACCCTGGGCCATGTCGTGGCCCAGCTGCACCACGAACTGGCGGCCGTGGAAGCGGCGCTCGACGCCGTGGTCCGCCGTGCCCAGAGCGCAGACCCGGTCGATGGGGTCGCGGCCAGCGTACCGGGCCTGGCCGACGTGCCGGCCCAGGCCGAAGCCATGGCCGGCGTCGCCCAGATGCTGGGCCTGGACGCGGCGGCCGAGGCCTTGCAGGTCCTGCGTGCCGAGGTGGCCGGCTGGGCGCAGTCCCCCGGGCCCGACGCCGCCGCGGTGCGGACCGCGGCGACCCGCCTTGCCCCCAACCTCAGCGCCCTGGGGTGGTTGTTCGACACCCTGGCCCGCCAGCCCGATCTGGCCCGCGATGGCTTTGTGTTCGACCCCGCCACCCAGAGCCTGCGCTCCCTGCTGGGGCCCACCCCCCCGACCGACGCGGTCGAAGTCCCGGTGCCTGCCGCACCCACGCCCGAGGCACTGCCTGCGGTGCCGCCCCAGACCGCCACCGCCCCGGCCCCGGCATCGGCCGGTCCAGACATTCCCGCCGCAGGTGTCGACGAAGCCCCCGAGCCTGAAGACGACGGCGCCGAACTCCTGGCCATCTTCAGCGAAGAGGCCCGCGAGGTCTTCGTCCACGCCCGCGCCACCCTGGACGTGCTGCGCGGCCAGCCGGCCAGCCTGCCCGACCTCACCGCCTTGCGCCGCGCCTTCCACACCCTCAAGGGCAGTGCGCGCATGGTCGGTCTGGCCCAGGTCGGCGAAGCCGCCTGGGCGCTGGAGCAGCTGCTCAACGCCTGGCTCGCCGACCAGCGACCCGCCCAGCCGGAGTTGCTGGCCCTGTGCGAACAGGCCCTGACCCGGCTGGCCGAATGGGTCGATGCCCTGGCGGCCGGGCGGTCCGAGGCCGACGCCGTCGACCCCGCCCCCCTGCGCGTCAGCGCCGACGCCCTGCGCCTGCACGGCGAATACCGTCCCTGGTCCGCGCCGGCCGCCCCCCTGCCGCCAGAGCCAGAGCCAGAGCCCGACGCGCCGCCGGTGCTGGAGGAGGCGGTCAAGGTCATTGGGCCGCTGTGCATCGATCTGGAGCTGTACAACGTCTTCCTGAACGAGGCGGACGAATGGTCGCGTCGGCTCAGCCACGGCTTGTCGGAGTGGGCACTCACTCCTGACGAGGCCCTGCCTGCGGAACTGTCCGCCCTGGCCCACTCCCTGGCCGGAGGTTCCGGCACGGTGGGGTACATGGGCCTGTCGCGCCTGGCCCGTGGGCTGGAGCACGCGCTCGACCGCACCCAGGCCCTGCCGGCCGGCGCCGCCCTGGCACCGGTCGAAGTGGCCCTGCTCGTGGCCGCGGCCGACGAGGCCCGCCACCTCTTGCACCAGTTCGCGGCCGGCTTCCTCAAGGACCCGAGCGACGACACCCTGGCCCTCCTGGCCGATGTGGCCACGGCCGCACAGGTGGCCCCCGCACCGGCAGCGGAGCCGGCGTCTGTCGCGCCCAGCCCGACCGAGCCCCCGCCCGCCGAGCCGGCGCCCCCAATTGCCATCCAGGCACCCCCTGCTGAACGGGTTCCGCCGCCGACACCGCCCGCCGCAGCCGCACCCGCAGCCTGGCCGCCGTCCATGCCAGGGACTGCGTCACCGCTGCCCGGCCCCGTCATCGATCGGCTCGACACCGACCTGTTCGCCGTGTTCGAGGACGAAGCCCAGGAACTGCTGCCGCGCCTGGGCTCGGCCTTGCGCCAATGGGCCTCGCGCCCTGACAACACCAGCGCCCGGGCCGAGGTGCTGCGCAACCTGCACACCTTCAAGGGCAGCGCCCGACTGGCCGGCGCCCTGCGCCTGGGCGACCTCGCGCACCAACTGGAAGCCGACGTGCTCGCCCTGCCCGAAGTGCCGGGCGCGCCGGAGCAGGTGCGCCCGCTGCTGCCCGCGCTGGATGCGCTGGTGGCGCGTTTCGACGGGTTGCGCGCCGCCTTCGCCCCGGCACCGGCGGGCCAGTCCGCGCCCGTGGTGGACGGGGTGCAACTGCTGCCGCCCGAAGGCCTGCCCCAGCCCGCCGCGCCGCTGCGGCCAGAGGCGCCGGCCGGCCCGGGCGTGACGGTGCGCGTGCGCGCCGATCTGCTCGACCAGCTCATGACCCAGACCGGCGACGTGATGCTCACCCGCAGCCGGCTGGAAACCGACATGCGCGCCCTGCGCCAGTCATTCAAGGACATGTCGGGCAACATCGAGCGCCTGCGCAGCCAGTTGCGCGACCTGGAGCTGCAGACCGAAACCCAGATGCAGTCGCGGCTGGCCCAGAACCGCGACACCGACCCGCGCTTCGACCCGCTGGAATTCGACCGCTACACCCGGGTGCAGGAACTGACCCGGCTGCTGGCCGAATCGGTCAACGACGTGGCCACGGTGCAGCACCACCTGCAGCGCGCGGTGGAAGGCGCCGAGGGCAACCTGGCCGCTCAGGCGCGCCAGACGCGCGAACTCCAGCGCGACCTGCTGCGCACCCGACTGGTGGCCTTCGACTCGCTCGCCGAACGCCTGCACCGCGTGCTGCGCCAGGCCGCCGACGCTTCGGGCAAGCAGGCCGAATTGCTGTTGCAAGGCGCCGAGGTGGAGGTGGACCGTGGCGTGCTGGAACGCCTGGCCCCGGTGCTGGAACACCTGCTGCGCAACGCGGTGGCGCACGGCATCGAACCCCCGGCCGACCGCCATGCCGCGGGCAAGCCCGAGGTAGGTCACGTCACCCTGGTCTTGCACCAAAGCGGCAACGACCTGGCGCTGGAACTGGCCGACGACGGCGCCGGCCTGAACCTGCCGCGCCTGCACGAACGCGCCGTGGCCCTGGGCCTGGTGCCGTCCGCCTCGCCCTTCACCGAAGCCGAGGCGGTGCGCTGCATGTTCGCCCCCGGCGTCAGCACCGCCACCGAGGTGACGGAAACCGCCGGCCGCGGCATCGGCCTGGACGTGGTGCGCACCGAGGTGCTCGGCCTGGGCGGCCGCATTGAATACCTGCCCCCGGCTGGCGCAGGCACCGGCTTCCGCCTGGTGGTGCCGTTGAGCACCGCCGTCACCCAGGTGGTGATGCTGCGCGTCGGCGACTTCACCTTCGGCGTGCCCGCCCCCTGGGTAGAGGCGGTGCGCCGCGCACATGCGCCCGAGCTCACCGCGGCGTATGTGAGCGGCCAGTGGCGCGAAGGCCCCACGCTCATGCCCTTCTTCTGGGCCGGCGCCTTGCTGGCGCTGTCCACCGAAAGCACCGACCCGCAGGCCCACGCCGCCCGCAGCTGGCCGGTGCTGGAGTTCTACAGCGCCGGCCAGCGCGTGGCCTGGCACGTGGACGAGGTGCTGGGCCACCAGGAGGTGGTGGTCAAACCTCTGGGGCCGCAACTGGCGCGCCTGCCCGGCCTGGCCGGAGCCACGGTGTTGGCTTCGGGCGCGGTGGCGCTCATCTACAACCCGGTGGCACTGGCCTCGCTGTACGGCGACGCGGCCCGGGCCTGGGTGCGCAGCCAGCGGGCGCAGGGCATCCAGGGCGCGGTACCGGTGGCCCCGGCCTTGCCGCACACCGCCCCGGGGGCGGCCGGCCAGGCGCCGCTGGTGCTGGTGGTGGACGACTCCATCACCGTGCGCCGCGTCACCCAGCGCCTGCTCAAGCGCGAGGGCTACCGCGTGGCCCTGGCCTCCGACGGCCTGCAGGCCCTGGAGCGCCTGCGCGAAGAAGCGCCGGTGGTGGTGCTGTGCGACATCGAAATGCCGCGCATGGATGGCTTCGAGTTCGTGCGCCACCTGCGCGACGAGCCCCAGTGGGCCGACCTGCCGGTGGTGATGATCACCTCGCGCCTGGCCGACAAGCACCGCGACCACGCCCAGGCCATGGGCGTGGACCACTACCTGGGCAAGCCCTACTCGGAAGAGGAACTGCTGGCGCTGGTGGCGGCCTACGCACGGCTGGCGCCCCAGCCCGAGCCGCCCCGGGGCTGACTCAGCCTTTTTTCACCACCGCGTAGCGTTCCAGCGTCTGCGCCCGCGCCACCGCGTGGTCCACCACGGGCGCCGGGTAGTCGCGCCCGATCACCAGCCCGGCCGACTCCAGTTCCACCGGCTTGGCCAGCCAGGGCGCGTGCAGCGCGTGGCTGGGCAGCCCGGCCAATGCCGGCAGGTAGCGGCGGATGAACTTGCCGTGCGGATCGAACTTTTCGCTCTGGCTCACCGGGTTGAAGATGCGGAAGTAGGGCTGCGCGTCGCAGCCGCTCGATGCGGCCCACTGCCAGCCGCCGTTGTTGGCCGCCAGGTCGAAGTCGATCAGGTGGTCGGCAAAGTAAGCCTCGCCGCGCCGCCAGTCGATTCCCAGGTCTTTCGTCAAGAAGCTGGCCACCACCATGCGCAGGCGGTTGTGCATGTAGCCGGTCTGGTTGATCTGGTGCATGGCGGCGTCCACCAGCGGGTAGCCGGTGCGGCCCTCGCACCAGGCGGCAAACAGCGCGTCGGCGTGCTTGCCACGTTCCCAGCGGATGGCGTCGTACTCGGGCTTGAAGGCGCCGCTCACCGCGTGTGGGAAGTTGGCCAGAATCTGGTGGTAAAAGTCGCGCCAGACCAGTTCGCTCAACCAGGTGCTGGCGCCGGCCAGGCCCTGCAGGTGCATGACGTAGGCCACGCCTGCCAGCGCACGGATGCTGATGGTGCCAAAGCGCAAATGCACGCTCAGGTAGCTGGGGCCTTTGACGGCCGGAAAGTCCCGCGCCTGGTGGTAGTGGTCGATGCGGCTGGCAAAGTCCTCGAACAGTGCTTGGGCGCCCCGGCTGCCGGTGCGGACTTTGAGTTCGCGCAGGTTGCTGCGCACGAAGCCCAGGTCCTCCAGCGCGGGCACGCCGGGTGGCGTGTGGGCCGGGCAGGGTGCCAGCGTGTCGGCGTAGCGTTCCACCGGGTAAGCCTTCAGGTGAAAGTCGGTCAACGCCTTCAGCCAAGCGTTCTTGTACGGCGTGAACACGGTGAAGGGCCGGGCGTTCTGCGTCAGCACCTCGTGCCGCTCGAAAATCACATGGTCCTTGAAGGTGTGCAGCACCGCGCCCCCGTGGGCCAGCGCGCCCAGCACCTGGGCATCGCGCGCCTGGGCGGCGGGTTCGTCGTCGTGGTTGGCAAACACCGCCTGAACGCCCAGTTGCGCGGCCAGGCGCGGAATCTCGTCGCTGGCCGCGCCGTGGCGCACGATCAGCCCCACCCCCTCGGCGCCGTTGGAGCGGCCCAGGGCGCGCAACTGCTCGTCCAGGTCGATCAGCGATTCGTGGATGAACTCCACCCGCCGGTCGGCCACCAGCCCGCGGTCCAGCAGCGGCTGCAGGATGGTGGTGTCGAACACGAACACGCACCACACCTTTTGACAGCGTTTGAGCGCGTGGTACAGCGCGGCGTTGTCCGCGGCCCGCAGGTCGCGGCGGAACCACATCAGGCCGGTGTTGTAGGTGCGGTGGGCTTGCATAGAGGGAGTCAGCATATCAGCACCACCGACTACAAAAACAGCAAGGTCGATAAAACCGGTGGATTCTGCGCAGAGGCCGATACCTGACCATCCACCGCCAAGCGGGTCAAGAAAGAATCCCCCTCATGGGGCCCCAAGTCTTTGGGGTGCACTTGCCGTAGAACAGAACGAAACGCTTGACCCAATGGACGTACTGCCGCTTCGTGGACCGGCCATCGCGTCTCAGACGCACCTCATCACGCAATTGATTGACCAACTTGGGGGAGCGGGATGTGTTTGTAGGGGAAGTCTGCACAAGCACCGTTTGGGGTGCCCGTATCCCATGGATTGGGAGCATCACATGGACATTCATATCCCAAAAACTTCATTTTCAGCGTCTGGGGCGGTGGATCAAACCCGGGATTTGATCCACCGCCCCAGCGGCGCCTCCACCCAGCGTTCGAATGCCCAGCCGAGCAGCACGCTCACGCCCCACACCGCCAGGAACAACGCCACCCCGGCCGCCGGGCCGCTCAGCTCCAGGGCCGCGAACAGCGCGTTGCCCAGCAGCAGCACCGGAAAATGCACCAGGAACAAGGCGTACGACGAGCGCCCCAACGCGTGCAGCGCCGCGCCCAGGCTGCAGGGCAAGGGCAGGCGCCAGGAGGCCCAGCGCTGCGCGGTGGCCAGCCACAGGGCCACGGCCAGCGCCAGGGCGATGCGGTGTCGGAATTCCAGCAGCAGGGCCAGCGTGCCCAGCACGACCAGGCCGGCGAGCCACGCACCCCGGGCCCACGCCTGTGGCCATTGCCCGGACCAGCGCGCCATCACCCCCAGCCCGTAGGCGCCGAAGAAGTAGATCGACCAGTCGTCCAGCCCCGGGGCGCGGTTCCACCACAGCAGGGAGGCGGCCGCCACCCCCAGCACCAGCGCCTGTGCCGTGCGCGCTTGCCCGCCGCGTTGCCCCAACCACAGCAGCAAGGCCAGCAGCGCGTGCAGTTGGAAGTCGATGGCCACGTACCAGATGCCGGCCGACAGGGCTTCCACCCCCATCACCTCCTGCAGCAGCAGGGCGTGGGCCAGCCATTCGTCCAGCGAGGGGTGCTCGGGCACCAGGTCGGCGCTCAGCCAGGGGCGGGACACGGCCGCGGCCGCCATGGCCAGCGCCAGCGCCACCAGGAACGGCGGGGCCAGCCGCAGGTAGCGCCGCCACAGGCTGAGCCCCAGGGCCGACACACCGCCCGCCATGGCCGGCATCAGGCTGGGCACGGCCAGGTAGCCGCCCAGCACCAGGAACACCTGCACCGCCATGCGGCCGTAGCCGTAGAGCCAGTCCATCAGGGCCGGGGCGGCGTGTTCCATGGCCTCGGCCACCGGCCCGTAGGCCGACAGGTGGTGCAGCACGATGATTTGCGACGCCAGCACCTTCAGGGTGTCGATGCCGGGTTGGCGGGCGTGGGGCTTCATGGGGTGTCGGGCCAGTCCAGCTGGCGCGGGCTGACGAAGCGCCGTGGCGCGCCGGTCACCGGGTCGGTGAAGGCGATGGCCTGGGCCAGCAGGCGCAGCGGGTCGGCAAAGTCTTCGGCCTCGCCCGGCGCGCGCCGCACCACCGGGTAGAACTGGTCGCCCACCATGGGCAGGCCCAGGCCGTGCAGGTGCACGCGCAACTGGTGGCGTTTGCCGCTCACGGGTTCCAGCCGGTAGCGCGCCCACGGGCCGCGTTGCTCCAGCAGGTGGATGTGGGTTTCGCTGTTGTCGGGCAGGCCTTCGTGCGGCGCGGCTTCGCGCATTTTGTAGAAGGCGTCCTCGCACTCCAGAATGTGGCTGCGGCGCGTCTGCGGCCAGGCCAGGTGCGGCGCAGCGGGGGCGATGGCTTCGTAGGTCTTATCGATGCGCCGTTCGCGGAACAGGCGCTGGTAGGCGTCGCGGTCTTGCGGGCGCACGCTGAACACCACCAGCCCGGCGGTTTCGCGGTCGATGCGGTGCAGCGGGCTGAGGTTGGGCAGGTCCAGCCGTTTTTTCAGGCGCACCAGCAGGCTTTGCTGCACGTAGCGCCCACCGGGAGTGACGGGCAGAAAGTGCGGTTTGTCGGCCACCACCAGGTGTTCGTCCTGGAACACCACCGTTTCTTCGAACGGAATGGCCGGCTCCTGCGGCAGCGCGCGCCAGTAGTACACGCGGGCGCCGTTCTCGTAAGGCGCGTCGGGCAGCAGCACTTGGCCGTCGTCGCCCACCACCTCACCGGCCTGCAGGCGCTGCAGCCATTCGGTGCGCGGCACGCGCGGCAGGCGCTCGGCCAGAAAGTCCAGCAGCGTGGGCCAGGGCGCCACGCGCATGCGCGGCAGCGCCACGCAACTGGGCGAGACCCCGTCGCGCATGGGGATGGCGGCGTTTTTGGGCACGTGGGCCATGGTGGCTTTCGGGGGTGGGCGAGGTCAGCGCAGGAAGCGGGCGCGCACCCGCAGGTCCGGCCCCACGGGCGTCACCTCGTGGAAAGCCAGCTTGGGCCCTTGGTCCAGCGCGGTGAACGGGCCGATGTTCGCCAGTCCGGCGCCGGGGCCCAGCAATTGCGGCGCCAGGTAGAGCAGCAGTTCGTCCACCAGCCCTTCGCGCAGGAAGGAGCCGTTGAGCTTGTGACCGGCCTCCAGGTGCAGTTCGTTCACGCCACGCCGGGTCAGGTCGGCCAGCACCGCGGCCAGATCCACCTTGGGGTGGCTGCCCGAAGCGCCGGGGGCACCGGGACAGTCCACCACGGTGGCGCCTGCTTGCGCCAGCGCGGCGCGCTGGGCGGCGGTGGCGGCCGGGTCGCTGGCGGTGTAGACCAGCGCCTCGCCCGGTGGCGGCAGAATGCGCGCGGTCGGCGCGATCTCCAGCCGGGAGTCCACCACCACGCGCAGCGGTTGGCGCGCGGTGGACACCAGCCGCACGTCCAGCCGGGGGTTGTCTTCCAGCACGGTGCCGATGCCCGTCAGCACGGCCGAGGCGCGCTGGCGCCAGGCGTGGCCGTCGGTGCGTGCGGCTTCACTGGTGATCCACTGGCTCACGCCGTTGGCCAGCGCGGTGGTGCCGTCCAAGGACGCCGCCACCTTCAGCCGCACCCAGGGCCGGCCGCGTTCCATGCGGCTCAAAAAGCCGATGTTCAGCTCGCGGCTGGCCACGGCCAGGGGGTGTTGCGGGGCCAGCAGGTGCACGTCGATGCCAGCGGCGCGCAGCCGCGCCAGCCCTTGGCCGCCCACCAGCGGGTTGGGGTCGGGCAGGGCCACGACCACACGCCCCACCTGGGCGGCGATCAGCGCTTCGCAGCAGGGCGGGGTGCGGCCGTGGTGGCTGCAGGGTTCCAGCGTGACCAGGGCTGTGGCCCCACGCAGGTCGGCCCCAGCGGCCTGGGCGGCGCGCAGCGCCACCACCTCGGCGTGCGGGCCGCCGGCCTGCTGGGTGTGCCCTTCAAACACCTGCCCGTTGCGGGTGACCAGTCGGCACGCCACCCGCGGGTTCGGGTCGGACAAGCCAATGGCTTGGGCCGCCAGCGCGTCCAGGCCGTCCAGCCAATCGGGGGGGCAGGGGGCAACGTCGGTCATGGCCGGGGCGGCGAAAGGCGGCGCCAACGCGTCAGGTCCGGCGGCGGAACACCAGGTCCCACACGCCGTGGCCCAGGCGCAGACCACGGTTTTCGAACTTGGTCAGCGGCCGGTAGTCGGGCTGAGGCGCGTAGCCGCCCAGGCCGGCGTCGGCGGCGGTGTTGACCAGGGCCGGTTCGGCGCTCAGCACCGCCAGCATCTGTTCGGCATAGGGTTGCCAGTCGGTGGCGCAGTGGAGGTAGCCGCCGGGTTTCAGGCGGCTGACCAGCTTGGCCACCAGCGGCGGTTGGATCAGGCGGCGCTTGTTGTGCTTCTTTTTGTGCCAGGGGTCGGGGAAAAAGATGTGCACGCCGTCCAGGGTGGCCTCGGGCAGCATGTGGTCCAGCACCTCGACCGCGTCGTGCTGCAGGATGCGGATGTTGGCGATGTCCTGCTCGCCGATGCGCTTGAGCAGCGCGCCCACGCCGGGCTCGTGCACTTCGCAGCAGAGGAAGTTGTCGTCCGGACGCACACGGGCGATGTGCGCGGTGGCTTCGCCCATGCCAAAGCCAATTTCCAGGACCAGCGGCGCGCTGCGGCCAAAGGCGCTGGCGGCGTCGAGCGGCTGCGGCGCATAGGGCAGCACAAAGCGCGGACCCAGGTCGGCGAAGGCCTTGGCCTGGCCGGTGGTGGTGCGGCCGGCGCGTTTGACGAAGCTCTTGATGGTCTTGGGGTGGGCCACGCTGGCCGGGGCCGTTGCGCCGTCGGCGCTGGGCTGGTCGGGGGTGGGCGCGTTCGCCGAGGCGGTGGGGAAGGGGGCAGGGGTAGCGTTCACAGCCCGGCATTGTAGGCACCCGGGGCGGGGCTGGCCAGTTCGGTGCAGGGGTGCGGGTTCAGGCGGGGCGGTGGGGGACCGCCCAGGTCTGGGCCCAGTGTCCCGTCCACGTGGCCAGGGCCTGGTCCAGCGGGCCGTGCTGCGCCGGCAGGCCCAGCACCTGGGCGGCGGTGTTCAGGGCGGTCAGCGGGGCGCTCACGTCCAGCGCCGGGGCGCCGTGCTGTTTCGACAGCTTTTCGCCGTCGGTCCCCAGCACCAGCGGGGTGTGCAGGTACTGTGGCGTGGGCAGCCCGAGGGCGCGCTGCAGCAGGATCTGGCGCGGCGTGTTGTCGGTCAGGTCGGCGCCGCGCACCACGTGGGTGATGCCCTGGTCGGCATCGTCCACCACCACCGCCAGTTGGTAGGCCCAGAGGCCGTCGGCGCGGCGCAGCACGAAGTCGCCCACCGTGTCGGCCACGTCTTGCGCTTGCGGACCCAGGCGGCGGTCGTGCCAGACCAGCGGGCTGGGGGTGTGGGTGGCGCGCAGACAGGCCGGCACGTGCAGCCGCCAGGCGCGCCCGGGCCGGCCCCGCAGGCCCCCGAGTTCGGGGCGGCAGGTGCCGGGGTAGGGGCGCTCCACGTGGCGCTCGTGCGCCCAGCCCTGGGCCGCGAGCGCCTGCGCAATGTCCTTGCGGGTGCAGGCGCAGGGGTAAGCCAGGCTGGCAGACACCAAATGGTCCAGCGCTTGCTGGTAGCGTTCGCCATGGGCCGACTGCCAGACCGGTTCGGCGTCGCCCACCAGGCCCAGGGCCGCCAGCTGGCGCAGGATTTCGCGGTCAGCGCCCGGCACGCAGCGGCCCAGGTCCACGTCTTCGATGCGCACCCGCCACGCACCGTGGTGGGCGCGGGCGTCCAGCCAGCTGGCCAGGGCCGCGACCAGCGAACCGGCGTGCAACGGGCCGGTGGGCGAGGGGGCGAAGCGGCCGCGGTAGCCCGCGGGGGGCCGCGTCATGCCATGGCCAACGCCAGTTCCAGGCCCGAGATGAAGGCGTGCTCCACCCGGTGCCCCAGGCACCAGTCGCCACACAGGCCCAGGCCCTGGCGCGCGTCCCACAGGAAAGCGCTGCCCAGCGGGGCCTGGGTTTGCGCGTAGCGCCAGCGGTGCACTTCGGCGTGGCTGGGCTGGGCGCGGATGCCGGTGATCTCGGCGAAACCCTTGAGCAGTTTGGCCTTCACCCGGTCGGGGTCGTCTTCCAGGTGCTCGGCCGACCAGGCCGGGCTGGCCTGCACGGTCCAGCGTTCCACCGGACTGCGCCCGGGTTTGCTGGTTTCCCGCGCCAGCCAGCGGATGCGGTGGTGCTCGCCCCGGGCGGCGTGCCAGCGTGGCCCGAAGCCGGACAGGCCGGGCTGCATGGCCTGGGGGAAGGCGATCATCAGGGTCCAGCAGGGCGCGGTGTCGACCGCCTGCAGCGCGGTGTGCCAGGGCTGGGCCAGGTCGCTGGCGCGCAGCAGGTCCGCGGCCTGTGCGGCGGGCAAGGCCAGCACCACCTGGTCGAAACCGCCGTGCACCTGCTGCGCGTCCTGCGGGCCCTGGGTGCGCAGCTGCCAGCGCAGCGGCGACAGGACGTCGGGTTCGAGGCGGCTGACCCGGGTCTCCAGCAGGGTCTGCGCCGCCAGGCTGCCGTCGGCCAGGGGCGCGGCCCAGGCCTGGGGCAAGGCGTTCATGCCGGGGGTGGCCACCCAATGGGCGTCGCGCGGTGGCGGGGCGCTGGCCATGGTCTGACCCAGGTGGTCGAGTACCCGCACCGTGTTCACCCGCCAGGGTTGGAGCAGCCCGGGCACCGTGTCCAGCGCCCGCTGGAAGCGGGCATCGTGCACGGTGAAGAATTGCGCGCCGTGGTCGAAACCGCCGAAATCGCTGCGGCGGGTGGCCATGCGCCCGCCCACGCCGCGGCTTTTCTCGAACAGCGTGACGCGGTGGCCGGCTTGCACCAGGGTGCGGGCACAGGCGATGCCGGCCATGCCGGCCCCCACCACAGCAATGTGTCGGGGGGCGGCGGGCGGGACGCTGGGCGTGGGTTGGCGGCGCGGTGGGGGCATGGTGCAGGGCTCCTGGGCGGTGTTTCGCAAACACTGTACCAGCCTGGGCGCCGCGTGGGCGTCAGCGCGCGTGGTGGTTGTGCAGCAGGGCGTGGCGGGTGGTGGGATGGGCCAGTTGCGACAACCACCAATCCAGCGCCCGGCCGGGCACGGCGGGGGCCCGCCGCCCAGCCGTTGCGGCGCCGCCGCGCCAGGCGTAGCTCGGCCGGTAGATCCGGTCGGGCAGGGTGGTGGCTTTGGCCACCAGCCGGCCGGTGTCGAGGAAGGGCTGCACCAGCGGCTGTGGCAGGGAGCCGCAGCCCAGCCCGCGCAATTGGGCTTCCAGTTTGTGCTGCATGGTGGGCACGGTGAGCACGTCCTGCCCGGGCAGCAGGCCGAAGGTCAGGCCGCCGCCGCGCTGGGTCGAATCCGCCACCGCCACCACCCGATGCTGTTGCAGCTCCGCCTGGGTCAGCGGGGCGCTGGCCTGGGCCAGGGGGTGGTGCGGCGCCACCACGAACAGGAACTGCACCTCGCCCAGCGGGGCGCTGTGCAGCCCCTGCGCGTTCACGCTGTCCAGCGTCACGCCCAGGGCCAGGTCGGCCTGGCCGGTCAGCAGGGTTTCCAGCGTGCCCGACAGCGTTTCCACCCGCAGCCGCAGCCGGGTCGGCGCACCCAGGGCGTAGAACGCCTCGCACAGTTCGAACAGGGTGGTGCGCGAGACGATGGCGTCGGCGGTGATGGTGAGTTGCGGCTCCCAGCCGGTGGCGATGCGCTTGACGCGCTGCGCCACCGCGTCCAGTTCCAGCAGCAGGTGTTCGCCCACCCGCAACAGCTCGGCACCCGCCGGGGTGAGCTGGGCGCGGCGCGAATGCCGGTCGAACAGCAGCACGTCCAGCGCCTCTTCCACCTGGCGCACCCGGTAGGTCAACGCGCTGGGCACCAGGCCGAGTTCGCGCGCCGCCGCCGCCATGCTGCCGGTGCGGGCCACGGTGTCGATCAGGTGCAGGTTTTCGGGCGACAGGGCCGCGCGCTGTTTTTGCATTTTTGAGCTGTATGCGTTCAGTATTTTTGAATCATGCCAGCAAATGGCTGCGCCGTCATGCCGGTCGGGGCGCACTACAGTGGAGCCATCGCTTTCTCACCTCACAGGACACCGCCATGATCCAATTGCGCCGTTCGCGTGAACGCGGCTACGCCGATCACGGTTGGCTGCAGAGCCACCATTCCTTTTCTTTCGCGGAATATGTCGACCCCGCCTTCATGGGCTGGGGCAACTTGCGCGTCATCAACGAAGACCGCATCGCCCCGGGCCGCGGCTTCGGCACCCATGGCCACCGCGACATGGAAATCCTCAGCTACGTGCTGGCCGGCAACCTGGCCCACCGCGACAGCATGGGCAACGTCGAGGGCATTCCGCCCGGCGAGGTGCAACGCATGAGCGCCGGCCGGGGCGTGACGCACAGCGAGTTCAACCACGCGCCGAACCAGACCACGCATTTCCTGCAGATCTGGATCGAGCCCCAGGTGCGCGGCATCGCCCCCGGTTACGAGCAGAAGGCCTTTGCCTCGGCCGACAAGCGCGGCCGCCTGTGCCCGATCGCCGCGCCCGACGGCGCCGAGGGCGCGGTCACCGTGCACGCCGATGCGCGCGTTTACGCCGGCCTGTTCGACGGCGCCGAGGCGGCCGAACTGGCGCTGGACCCGGCACGCAAGGGCTATGTGCACGTGGTGCGCGGCAACGTCCAGGTCAACGGCCAGTCGCTGGCGGCGGGCGACGCCCTGCTGTTGCAAGACGAATCCCGCATCACCCTGGCCCAGGGGCAGGACGCCGAGGTGCTGGTGTTCGACCTGGCCCCCTGACCCCCCTTTCTTTTCACGTTTCACACCCCCGGCCCGGCAGCGGGCCACCTCATCCAGGAGTTTTTGCATGACCCAAGTCGTCGTTGTTTTCCATTCGGGCTACGGCCACACCCAGCGCGTCGCCCAGCTCGTGGCCGAAGGCGCCAACGCCGAGCTGCTGCCCATCGACGCGGACGGCAACCTCCCTGCCGGCGGCTGGGAGACCCTGAACGCGGCCGACGCCATCATCTTCGGTACGCCCACCTACATGGGCGGCCCGAGCTGGCAGTTCAAGAAGTTTGCCGACGCCTCGTCCAAGGCCTGGTTCGGCCGCCAGTGGCAGGACAAGGTCTTTGGCGGTTTCACCAACAGCGCCAGCATGAACGGCGACAAGGCCGCCACCCTGATCCAGTTGCAGACCCTGGCTTCACAGCACGGCGGCCTGTGGGTCAGCCTGGGCCTGCTGCCGGCCAACACCCTGGCCGCCACCCGCAACGACGTCAACAACCTCGGCGGTTCGGTGGGCCTCCTGGTGCAGTCGCCGTCCGACGCGGGCGCCGACAAAATCCCCCAAGGCGACCTGGACACCGCCCGCCTGTACGGCGCGCGGGTGGCGGCGGTGGCGGCCAAGCTGCGCGGCTGATCCGGCCTTCCACCCTGCCCGGGCGGCCCTTGCAAAGGGGCCGCCTTTTTCATGCGCCTTCTACAATCCGTGGATGTTTGTCCACCTGCGCCTGCACACCGAATTTTCCGTGGTCGATGGGACCACCCGCGTTGACGAAACGGTGGAGGCCGCCGCCGCCGACGGCCAGCCGGCCCTGGCCATCACCGACCTGAGCAACCTCTTCGGCGCGGTCAAGTTCTACAAGGCCGCGCGCGGCGCCGGCGTCAAGCCGGTGATCGGTGCCGAGGTGTTTGTGCAGGGCCTGGGTGGCGAAGTCGCCCCCGGTGCGTCGGTGCAGGCGCAAAGCTTGCCGCGCCTGCTGCTGCTGGTGCAAAGCCACCCGGGCTACCTGAACCTGTGCGAGCTGCTGGCCCGCGCCTGGACGCGCAACGTGGTGCGCGACCAGGCCGGCGTCAAGTGGGAGTGGTTGCAGGAGCTGAACGACGGGCTGATCGTGCTGTCCGGCGCCCACAGCGGCCCAGTGGGCCAGGCCCTGTTGGCCGGCGACGAGGCCAAGGCCGCCGACCTGGCGCTGCAACTGGCCGGCGCCTTCCCGCACCGCTTCTACCTGGAGCTGCAACGCGCCGGCCGCGCCGACGACGAGCGCCACGTGGCCGCCGCCGTGCCCCTGGCCGCACGGCTCAAGTTGCCGGTGGTGGCCACGCACCCGGTGCAGTTCCTCGGCCCGGACGACTACGAGGCCCACGAAGCGCGCGTCTGCATTGCCGAAGGCGAAATCCTGGGCAACCACCGCCGGGTGCGCAAGTTCACCCGCGACCAGTATTTCAAGTCGTCCGAAGAAATGGCCGCGTTGTTCGCCGATGTGCCCAGCGCCTTGGCCAACACGGTCGAAATCGCCAAGCGCTGCAACCTCACCTTGACGCTGGGCAAGCCGCAGCTGCCCAACTTCCCCATTCCGCCGGTCGATGGCGTGGTGATGTCGGTGGAGGACTACTTCCGCCACGTCTCGCACGAGGGCCTGAAGGCGCGCCTGATCCACCTCTATCCGGACGAAGCCAAGCGCGAAGCCGAGCGCCCGCGCTACGTGGAACGGCTGGAGTTCGAGCTCAACACCATCCTCAAGATGGGCTTCCCCGGCTACTTCCTCATCGTGGGCGACTTCATCCAGTGGGCCAAGGAAAACGGCTGCCCGGTGGGGCCGGGCCGGGGTTCCGGGGCCGGTTCGCTGGTGGCCTACGCCCTGCTCATCACCGACCTGGACCCGCTGCAGTACAACCTGCTGTTCGAGCGCTTCCTGAACCCGGAGCGGGTGTCCATGCCCGACTTCGACATCGACTTCTGCCAGACCAACCGCGACCGCGTCATCGACTACGTCAAGGACAAGTACGGCAAGGACGCGGTGAGCCAGATCGCCACCTTCGGCACCATGGCCGCGCGCGCCGCCATCCGCGACGTGGGGCGGGTGCTGGACTTTGCCTACGGCTTTTGCGACGGCATCTCCAAGCTCATCCCCAACAAGCCGGGCATGAGTGTGACGCTGCAGTACCCGCCCGACCCGCCCAAACCCGGCGACAAGAACAACTACGCGATCGCCATGGAGCCGGTACTGGCCGAGCGCATCCAGAAAGAGGAAGAGGTCAAGCAGCTGATCGAGCTGGCGCAGAAGCTCGAAGGCATGACGCGCAACATCGGCATGCACGCCGGGGGGGTGCTGATCGCGCCCGGCAAGCTGACGGATTTTTGCCCGCTGTACCAACAGCCGGGCAGCGAATCGGCCGTCAGCCAGTACGACAAAGACGACGTGGAGGCCGTGGGCCTGGTGAAGTTCGACTTCCTGGGCCTGGCCACGCTGACCATTCTGGAACTGGCCAAGGAATTCATCCTGCGGCGCCACCCCAGCCAGGCCGGCTTCGCGTTCGAGAACATCCCGCTGGACGACAAGGCCACCTACAAACTGTTCCAGGACGGCAAGACCGAAGCCGTGTTCCAGTTTGAAAGCCGCGGCATGCAGGGCATGTTGCGCGACGCCAAACCCACCCGGCTGGAAGACCTGATCGCCCTGAACGCGCTGTACCGCCCGGGCCCGATGGACCTGATTCCCAGCTTCGTGGCGCGCAAGCACGGCCGCGAAGAAGTGGAGTACCCGCACCCGGCCGTGGCCGATATGCTGTCCGAAACCTACGGCATCATGGTCTACCAGGAGCAGGTGATGCAGACCGCGCAGATCCTGGGCGGCTACAGCCTGGGTGGCGCCGACCTGCTGCGCCGCGCCATGGGCAAGAAAAAGGCCGAGGAAATGGCCGAGCACCGCGAGAAGTTCCGCGCCGGTGCCCTGGCCACCCACGGCATCGGCCAGGACAAGGCCGACGAGGTCTTCGACCTGATGGAAAAGTTCGCGGGCTACGGCTTCAACAAGTCGCACGCGGCCGCGTACTCGCTGCTGGCCTACCACACCGGCTGGCTCAAGGTCCATTTCACGGCGGAGTTCTTCTGCGCCAACATGACCATTGAAATGGACGACACCGACAAGCTCAAGGTGTTGTACGAGGACGCCAACAAGTTCGGCATCACCTTCGAGGCGCCCGACGTCAACCGCGGCACTTACCGCTTCGAGCCTGTGAGCGACAAGGTCATCCGCTACGGCCTGGGTGCCGTCAAAGGCACAGGCCAGCAGGCCATTGAAGCCATCGTGGCGGCCCGCGAAGGCAAAGGTGTCGGGCCGGCGGGCGACACCGTGGGCCCGTTCAAGAGCCTGTTCGACTTCTGCAACCGCGTGGACCGCAGCCGCCTGAACAAGCGCACGGTCGAGGCGCTGATCAAGGCCGGCGCCTTCGACCATTTCGACCTCAACCGCGCGGCCTTGCTGGCCTCGGTGGAGCGGGCCTTCGACTACGCCAACGCCCAGCAGGCCAACGCCAACCAGGGCGGCCTGTTCGACATGTTCGGTGCCGACGACCACGGCGCCAGCACCCAGGAACCCGACCTGGTCGAGATGCTACCCTGGGGCATCAAGGAACGCCTGACGCACGAAAAAACCGCCATCGGCTTCTACCTCAGCGGCCACCTGTTTGACGAGGTGGAGCGCGAGGTGCGCCGCTTCGCCCGCACCCCCATCGGCGATGTGGTGGACAGCCGCGACCCGGTGCTGCTCGCCGGCATCGTCACCGACCTGCGCGTCATCAACGGCCAGCGCGGCAAGGTGGCGATCTTCAAGCTCGACGACAAGACCGGCACGATGGAGGCGACCGCTGACGAGGCCCTCATCAACCAACACAAGCAGCTGTTGAAAGACGACGAGCTGGTGTTGGCCCAGGTGCTGGCGCAACCCGACCGTTTTTCCGGCGGCCTGCGCCTGAAGGTGCAGCAGTTGTGGGATCTGGGCGCGGCGCGCTGCCGCTTCGGCAAATACCTGCGCGTGGCGGTCAATGGCCAGGCGCCCGACGTGGCGGCGCTGTTGCGCGAGTTCCCGGCCAAGCGCGAGATGAGCGAGCAGGGCGAACTGGTGCGCGGCTTGCCGGTGCGCTTGCAGGTGTTGCGCGAGACCGCGCGTTGCGACATCCAGCTGGGCGAGCAGGCGCTGGTGTTCCCGTCGGACGCGGCCCTGGCCGCCTGGAAGGCCCAGGCCCACGGACGCCGCGCCGAAATCGTTTTCGACTGAACCCGACCCGCTCGCCGCGGCTCAGTCCTGCGGCCGGAAGCCCAGGATCAGGGTGCCCGGCACCCTGCCGTTCTCGTCCTGCGGCAGCTTGCCGGTGCGCTCCACCGCGCGCAGCACGGCATCGTCCCAGGCGCGGTGCCCGCTGGATTTCAACAATTTGCTGCCGACGATGGTGCCGTCGGGCAGGGCCCGCACCTCCACCTCGGCCCGGGGGTTGCCGGCAGGGGTGTCGGCAAACACGATGTTGGGCCTGATGCGCGCCACCAGCTTGCCCGCGTAGCTGGCCGACGGTCCGCTGGACTGCTGGGCCTGGCCTTTGGCGCCTGGGCCGCCTGTGGCGCCCAATTGGCCCATCATGCGCTCCAGGTTCTTTTTGCGGTCGGCTTCCAACTGGGCCTCGAGCTGGGCCGCAGCGGCCTTTTGCGCCTTGTCGGCTTTGTCGCGCGCGGCTTTCTCGGCCTGGACTTGGGCCGCGGCTTTGTCCTTGGCGGCCTTCTCTTTGGCCGCTTTTTCCGCCGCCGCCTTGTCCTTGGCCTGTTGTTCGCGCTTCTCTTGCTCTCGCCGTTGGGCTTCGGCCTCGCGCTGCAGGGCTTGGCGTTTGGCCTGCTCCTCACGTTCGCGCTGGCGGGCCAAGGCAATCTCCGCGTCCTTCACCGCTTGGGCAGCGGGTGGCGGTGGTTCGGCTGGACTTTCCACCGGGCGTGGGGCCGGGCTGGTCCTGGGCTCGGGGGGCGGTTCTGGCGCCACCAGCTTGGGCGCCGCCACTTGCGGCAGGCGCGACCACAACTCGGCCTCGGCCACCGTCACGGTGTCGGTCTGCCAAGACACGCCCCAGGTCAGCGCCAGCACCAGCAGCAGGTGCACCCCAAAGGCCAGTCCCAGCGGGCCGCGCCAGCGGCCGCCGTCGGGCGGGTTCAGGTCCAGGGCGTCGGCGGTGGCTTGCATGGCCCCGGGTCAGCGGCTTGGCTGCACCGACAGGCCCACCCGTGCCACGCCGGCGCGCTGCAACGCGTCCATGGCCTGGACGACCTGCTCGTATTTCACGGCTTTATCGGCGCTGATGATCACCGGCGCCGGGCCCTCGCCCGCGGCCGGGGTGCCCTGCAGGTCGCGCACGCGCGCCACCAGCGCCGCGTCGGTCACCGGCTCGCCGTCGCCGGAACGGCCGCCTTCCTTCACCGCCATGCGCCCTTCCCGGTCGATCAGCACTTCGACGAAGCGCTTGGGCGGGTTGGCGCCCTTGCCGACCGAAGGCAGTTCGATCTGGCTCGGCGTCAACATGGGCGCGGTCACCATGAAGATGATCAGCAGCACCAGCATCACGTCGATGAAGGGCACCATGTTGATGTCGTTCATGGTGCGGCGGCCTTTGCCACGGGAAGCGACGGCGGGCATGGGCGGCTCCTGGTCAGCGGCCCGCGCCGGGCGTGCCGGCCGGTCCCATGGCGCCGACGTTGCGGTGCAGGATGTTGGAGAACTCTTCCATGAAGGTTTCCAGCCGGTTGGCCACGCGGTCGATGTCGTGGGCAAAGCGGTTGTAGGCCACCACCGCCGGGATCGCCGCGAACAGGCCGATGGCGGTGGCCACCAGCGCCTCGGCGATGCCGGGGGCCACGGTGGCCAGGGTCACCTGGGTCAGCGCGGCCAGGCCGGTGAAGGCGTGCATGATGCCCCAGACCGTGCCGAACAGCCCGACGTAGGGAGACACCGAGCCCACCGAGCCGAGGAAGGAGAGGTTGACCTCCAGCGCGTCCACCTCGCGTTGGTAGCTGGCGCGCATGGCGCGGCGCGCGCCGTCCAGCAACGCGTCGGGCTGGTTGATGCGGCGTTCGCGCAGCTTGTGGAACTCTCGCATGCCGCTGGCGAAAATCCGCTCCATCGGGCTGCCTTCCTGGGCGTTGCGGCTGGCCGCGTCGTACAGGTCGTTCAGGTTCGCGCCCGACCAGAAGTCGCGCTCGAAGGTCTCGGTCAGGCCGTTCACGCGCTTGAGGGCGACCACCTTGCGGAAGATGGCCGCCCAGCTGATGACCGACACCGTGATCAGCAGGGCCACCACGGCCTGCACCACCCAACTGGCGTTGAGCATCAGCGAGACGATGGAAAAGTCGTGGTTCATGGGGTCAGGGCGTCGAGTATGGGGTCGGGGATGCGGCCGGGACGCAGGCGGGTGGCGTCCACCCAGCCGATGCGGATCGTGCCTTCGCACAACCGCACTTCGGGCCGGCCGTCGCGCAGCAGCCAAGCCTCCTGTTGCAGTGTCATGGAGGCGCGGCCAAGTTCCGTCACCCGGGCGCTGACTTGCAACAAATCGTCCAGCCGCGCCGGGCGGTGGTAGCGCAGTTCGGTGCCGGTGACCACGAACATGCCGCCGGTCGTGTCGCGCAGCCGCTGCTGCTCCACCCCCAGGCTGCGCAGCCATTCGGTGCGGGCGCGCTCAAAAAACTTCAGGTAATTGGCGTAGAAGACGATGCCGCCCGCGTCGGTGTCTTCCCAGTACACCCGCACCGGCCAGTGGAAATCGCTCACGCCGGGGTCCTGTCAGGCCGTGTCGCCGTCCGCGGCGGGCGGCAGCGGTGCGCGGGCGGGTTTGCCCACGCCGCGTTTCTGGTCGCGTTCCACCTCCAGCGCCCGCCACTGCGGCGCGAGCTGGTTGAGCACGCCGTTGACGTACTTGTGCCCATCGGTGCCGCCGAAGGACTTGGCCAGTTCGATGCACTCGTTGATCACCACGCGCCACGGCACGTCCACGCAGTGGCGGAATTCGTAGGCACCGATCCACATCACGCCGCGTTCGATCGGCGAAATCTCGGCCAGGGCGCGGTCAAGCAAGGGGGTGATGGCCGCGTCCAGTTCGGCCGCTTCGGCCACGCAGCCGTGCAGCAGGGCGTCGTAGTGCGCGCTGTCGGCCTTGTGGAAGCCGCTCAGGTCGCGGGTGAACAGGTCCACGTCCTCGGCGCTGTTGCCGCCGACCAGGTGCTGGTACAGGGCCTGCAGGGCGAATTCGCGGGCACGGGTGCGGGCCGACTTGTCGGCCGCCTTGCGCGGCCGGTCGGCGGTCTGGGGGGCGTTGGGCTGGCTCATGCGCGGTTCAACCGGGCCAACAGGCGGGCCATTTCCACCGCGACCTGGGCCGCGTCGCGGCCTTTCTCGTCCTGGCGGGCCACCGCCTGCGGCAGGTTTTCGGTGGTCAGAATGGCGTTGGCCACCGGGATCTGGTGGTCCAGTGACACCCGGGTCACGCCCGCGGCCGATTCGTTGCACACCAGCTCGAAGTGGTAGGTCTCGCCGCGGATCACGCAGCCCAGGGCGATCAGCGCATCGAAGCGCTCGCTCTCGGCCATGGCTTGCAGCACCACCGGCACTTCCAGCGCACCGGCCACCTTCACGTGTTCCACCTCCGCCACGCCCAGGGCTTGCAGTTCGCTCAGGCAGGCCTGGGCCAGGGCGTCGGTGATGCCCTGGTTGAAGCGGGCCTGCACGATCCCGATGCGCAAACCCTGTCCGTTCAGCGCCTCGGCGCTGCCTTTGTCGGCACCCAACATGTCAATTTCCTTCGTTCTTGCTCAAAAAGCCGGTCACTTCCAGCCCATAGCCGGCCATGCTGGGCATGCGCCGTGGCGTGCCCAGCAGCTGCATCTTGTGCACGCCGCATTCGCGCAGGATCTGCGCGCCAATGCCGTAGGTGCGCAGGTCCATGCGGCCCCGTTCCGGTGCCTGGGCCGAACGTGCCGTGCCTTCGAACTGGGCCAGCAACTGTTCGCCGCTTTCGCCGCAGTTCAGCAGCACCACCACGCCCCGACCCTGCTCGGCCATGTGGCGCAAGCTGGTTTCCAGCGTCCACGAGTGCATGGCGCGCCCCACTTCCAGGGCGTCCAGCACGCTCAGCGGTTCGTGCACGCGCACGTCCACCGTGTCGCCAGCGTCCCAGCTGCCCTTGACCAGGGCCAGGTGCACCGCGCCGCCGGTGTCGTCGCGGAAGGCATGCGCCTGGAATTCGCCGAATGCGGTGTTCAGGGGGCGGCAGCCCACCTGCTGCACCAGGCTTTCCACGCGGCTGCGGTGTTCGATCAGGTCGGCGATGGTGCCGATCTTGAGGCCGTGCTCGGCGGCGAACACCTGCAGGTCCGGCAGGCGCGCCATGGTGCCGTCGTCCTTCATGATTTCGCAGATCACCGCCGATGGCGTGCAGCCGGCCATGGCCGCGAGGTCGCAGCCGGCCTCGGTGTGGCCGGCGCGCATCAGCACCCCGCCTTCCACCGCCTGCAGCGGGAAGATGTGACCGGGCTGCACCAGATCGGCGGCATGGGCGTTGGCGGCCACCGCCACCTGCACGGTGCGGGCGCGGTCGGCGGCCGAAATGCCGGTGGTCACGCCCTCGGCGGCCTCGATCGACACGGTGAAAGCCGTGCCCATCTTGGTGCCATTGCGCGGCACCATGGGCGGCAGTTGCAGGCGTTCGCAGCGCTCGCGCGTCAGCGTCAGGCAGATCAGGCCGCGGCCGAAGCGCGCCATGAAGTTGATGGCTTCCGGCGTCACGTGGTCGGCGGCCAGCACCAGGTCGCCTTCGTTCTCGCGGTCTTCCTCGTCCACCAGGATGACGATCTTGCCGGCCTTCATGTCGGCGACGATGTCTTCCACGGGCGAGATGGCGACCGGTGCCAGGGGGGTAGGGGAGTTCATGGTGTGTGGGGTGGGGTCAGGCGGCCGTGGCGGGCGCGCCCAGCATGCGCTCGACGTAGCGGGCGATCAGGTCGATTTCGAGGTTCACCGGGCTGCCGGCCTGCAAGCGGCCCAGCGCCGTGTGTTCCACCGTGTGCGGAATCAGGTTGATGCTGCAGGCGCAGCCGTCGGGCTGGTCGTCCACGCGGTTGACGGTCAGGCTCACGCCGTTGACGGTGAGGGAGCCCTTGTACGCCAGGTACTTGCTCAGGGCGACCGGGGCCAGCACGCGCAGCTCCCAGCTTTCGCCGACGCGCTCGAAACGCGCCACCCGGCCGATGCCGTCCACGTGACCTGACACGATGTGCCCGCCCAGGCGGTCGTGGGCGCGCAGGGCCTTTTCCAGGTTCACGGTGCCGGTCTGGTCCAGGCCGGCGGTCTTGTCCAGCGACTCGGCCGACACGTCCACGGTGAACTGGCGCTGCGGCAGGTCCAGGGTGGTCACGGTCATGCAGGCGCCGTTGATCGCGATGCTGTCGCCCAGGCCCACGTCGTCGAGGTAGCCGGGTGGCGTTTCGACGGTCAGGCGCTTGCCGTGCTGGGAAGAAGAGCCAAGGGAGTGGACAGCGGCGATGCGCCCCACGCCGGTGATGATGCCGGTGAACATCCCGCTATTGTCGCAGGAAAGCCGGTGGGCGGCGACGGCGGCGTCATTGACGCACTTCGTCAACCAGGGTCTTGAATTCGTCGATGTCCTCGAAGCTGCGGTACACGCTGGCGAAGCGGATGTAGGCCACCTTGTCGAGCTTCTTGAGTTCGCGCATCACCATTTCGCCCAGGCGGTGCGAGGGCACCTCGCGCGCCGGCAGGTTCAGCAGCTTTTCCTCGATGTGTTCCATGGCCGCGTCCACCTGTTCGGTGCTGACGGGGCGTTTGCGCAGGGCCAGGGCGAAGCTGGCGCGCAGTTTGGCCGGGTCGTAGTCGATGCGCCGGCCGTCCTTCTTCACCACGGCCGGGAAGGTGACCTCCGGCCGTTCGTAGGTGGTGAAGCGTTTGTCGCAGGCGCCGCAGCGGCGCCTGCGGCGGATGAAAGTCCCCTCCTCGGCGACACGCGTCTCCACCACCTGGGTGTCGGCGTGGCCGCAGAAGGGGCACTTCATGGCGGCTTACTTGTAAACCGGGAAGCGGGCGGTCAGGGCGTTGACCTTGGCACGCACCGCTTCGATGTTGGCCGGGTCGCGCGGGTTGTCCAGCACGTCGGCGATCAGGTTGGCCGTGATGCGGGCCTCTTCGTCCTTGAAGCCGCGGGTGGTCATGGCCGGGGTGCCGATGCGCACGCCGCTGGTCACCATCGGCTTTTCCGGGTCATTCGGAATCGCGTTCTTGTTGATGGTCATGTGGGCGCTGCCCAGCACGGCCTCGGCTTCCTTGCCGGTGATGCCCTTGGCGCGCAGGTCCACCAGCATCACATGGCTTTCGGTGCGGCCGCTGACGATGCGCAGGCCACGCTGGGTCAGCGTTTCGGCCACGATCTGGGCGTTCTTCACCACCTGTTGCTGGTAAGCCTTGAACTCGGGCGTCAGCGCTTCCTTGAAGGCCACGGCCTTGGCCGCGATCACGTGCATCAGCGGGCCGCCTTGCAGGCCGGGGAAAATCGCGCTGTTGATGGCCTTCTCGTGCTCGGCCTTCATCAAAATGATGCCGCCGCGCGGGCCGCGCAGGCTCTTGTGGGTGGTGGAGGTCACCACGTCGGCGAACGGCACCGGGTTGGGGTACACGCCAGCGGCGATCAAGCCGGCGTAGTGGGCCATGTCCACCATGAAGATGGCGCCGATTTCCTTGGCGATCTTGGCGAAGCGCTCGAAATCGATGCGCAGGGCGTAGGCGGAGGCACCGGCCACGATCAGCTTGGGGCGGTGCTCTCGCGCCTTGGCTTCCATCGCGTCGTAGTCGATCTCTTCCTGGGCGTTCAGGCCGTAGGACACGACGTTGAACCACTTGCCCGACATGTTCAGCGGCATGCCGTGGGTCAAGTGGCCGCCTTCGGCCAGGCTCATGCCCATGATGGTGTCACCGGGCTTGAGGAAAGCCAGGAACACGGCCTCGTTGGCCGAGGCGCCGCAGTGCGGCTGCACGTTGGCGGCGTCGGCGCCGAACAGCTGCTTGACGCGGTCGATGGCGAGTTGCTCGGCCACGTCCACGTACTCGCAGCCGCCGTAATAGCGCTTGCCGGGGTAGCCCTCGGCGTATTTGTTGGTGAGCTGGGTGCCCTGGGCGGCCATCACGGCCGGCGAGGCGTAGTTCTCGCTGGCGATCAGCTCGATGTGGTGTTCCTGGCGCGCGTTTTCGGCCTGGATGGCGGCGAACAGCTCGGGGTCGGTCTGTTCGATGAGGATGTTGCGGTCGTACATGGCAGTCCTGGAGTCGTCGAATGACCCTTGGTGACCAAGGGCTGCCCAGGCGAACGGCTCAGCGCCGCACCAGCGGTTGCCGGCAGGGCGGCGCGCTTCCCAGTGGTGAACCCACGTCAGTCCGTCATGGCCAGCCCCAAGGCTGACCGAACCTATCGCCAGTCGCGCGCGGGGCGGATTTTATCAGGAGGTTTTGGCCACCGGACCGATTTGGCTCGGCGCGGCTTCGGCTTCCAGGTCGCTGTCGTGCGGCAGGTTCGGAGCGGCCGGGGCCGTGGCGGGCGCCGCGGTGCGGCGCTGGTGGGCGGTGAAGGCCACGCGCTGGCCCTGGGCCACGCGCTGCAGGCGACCGTGTTCCGACAGCACCTTGTCGATGTAGTCCTGGCCGTCCGAGGTGATGGCACCGACGTAAAGGCGCAAGCCGCCTTCCACACTGCCGGCCTGGCGGATCGTGCCCTGCAGCACCTGGGCTCCCACGCGCAGGTTGCTCAGTGGATCGAAAGCGGCCCACTGGCCGCCAAAGTCCTCGTATTTGTCGGCGTGCACGCGGGTCATGACCTGCATCAGGCCCTGGGCGCCCACCGGGCTGGCGGCGAAGGGGTTGAACCGCGACTCGATGGCCATCACCGCCAGGATCAGCGTCGGGTCCAGGCGGGCGCGCACGCCCACTTCATAGGCTTCGGCCACCAGGGCGGCGATCGGTTCCTTGGCCACGCGGTACTTGCGGCTCAGCCAGTCGGCCACTTGGGCTTGCTGGCGCGGCAGGTCTTGCAGGTCGGCCGCGGTCACGCGGTCGATCGCGCTTGGGTCGGCCGGGATCTCGGCGCTGGCGCTCTGGCGCTCCATCAGCCAACCGAACAGTTGGCGTTCGGCGCTGTCGCGCAGTTGCGGCTGGCTCACGAGCAGCACCAGGCTGGCGGCGAGCAGCAGGCCCAGCAGGGCCATACCGTTGTGTGTCACGGAAACGAAGCCCTGGGCCACGTCTTTCAACGCGGTGCGGGTCGTCTGCAAAGCCCCGGACAAGCGGGGCAGGTTGGGCGCTGGCATAGCACTCTCCTTTCTGGGCACCGGGGTGGCCATGGGGCCGGGCGGTGCGAGATTGGGGGGTCGCCATCGACCACCACGCGGTGGTCAATCGGGCCGGTATCGGCGGCGTCTAAGGGTTCTCACGGATGAAAGTGGCGCGATATTAGGGGGCTCGTCATGCCAAGTCAATACTTTAGAAATTGTTTTTTATATTGAAAATTGAATTTAATGCCGACCCGTTCAGGGGGGGGTTCACGGTTTGTTGCAAAAAATCAATGGCCTTTTTCTGGGCGATTGGGGAAATTCAGTAGGCCATGGACCGTCGGCGCGGCTACACTGAAACCGTCTGAGGGTGGCACCACTTCAACCGCCCTCTCAGGCCACTGCCCGCCGTCCAGTCCGCTGGATAGCCTGGCATCTCAGAGGAAGCAATACCTTGCTTCCGACAGGGTGCGACATCCAACTCCACCTTGTCACACGGCACGAACTGGGTTCTGCCGAAGGCCCTGGCGGGTGCAGCCTGCCGGGGCCTTTTCGTTTTCAGCGTTGTGTGGCGCGTGCCCGGACCGCCTCGATGTAGGCTTGCCCGTCGGGTGGGCGCCCGCTGCGCTGGCTTTCCCAGAGCATGCGCCCCAGGCATTCCATCACCTGGTGGTGGGCTTCATGCACCGAATCCAGCCGCGCGGCCAGCAGTTCCACCGCCTGGCGTATGCCCGGGGGCTGGTCGATCGAGCATTGTTCGCTGATGCTCAGGTGCATGGACAGGTGCAGGAAGGGGTTGTCGCGCACCTCGGAGGCCTCGTGCATGCGGCGCAGGGCCGCGTCCACGTCCGCCAGCTCGGCGTGGTACTCGGGGTGGCGCTGTATCCATTCGTGGGCCAGCACCTCGATGGCTTCCATCGGCGCGGCTTGCTGGGCTTTGTCGTACACCGCGCAGAAAAAGCGGCGCACATCGGCTTGGGAGGGGGCAAACATGGGGGTCGATTCTCGCCGTTGCAGGGATTTCAGATGCGCCAGGCCGGCAGTGCCCAGTTGCGCCACAGGGCCAGGCCGCGCAGGCCGGCCGTCACCAGCACGCACACCAGCAGGGCCTGGCTGGGGGCGCCGCTGACCTGCCACCAGCCCACGTAGGCCCAGCCCCCGAGGAAGGCGCAGATGGCGTAGGGCCGGTGGTCGCGGAAGGCGCGCGGAATTTCGTTGCAGACCATGTCGCGCAGCACGCCGCCGAAGACGCCGGTGACCACGCCCATCAGCACCGCCACCAGCATGGGCGAGCCGCTGTGCAGGGCCTTGCTCACGCCGGCCGCGGCGAACAGGCCCAGGCCTAGGGCGTCGGGCCACTGCATGGCGCGTTCGGTCGGCTCGAAGTGGCGGTGGCGCAAAAACGCCATGGCCGTCACGGTCATGCCCATCAGGGCCCACAGCCAGTGCACATGGGCCACCCAAAAGAAGGGGCGCTGGTCCAGCAGCAGGTCGCGCAGGGTGCCGCCACCGAAGGCGGCCAGGAAGGTCACGGTGAAGACGCCCACAGCGTCCAGCCGTTTGCGGGCGCCTTCGAACAGGCCCGACAGGGCAAAGGCCAGTGTCGCCGCGACTTCCACCGACACGCGCAGCGTTTCGGCCCAGGGATTGAGGTCTTGCATGGCGCCGATGGTAGCGCTCCGGTACGATGCGGCCCCTGCCATGACGCTGTCCGCCTTCACCTTCACGCCCATCACCGACCCGGGCTTTTACGCCGTTGCCGTGCCGGCGGTGTTGCTCATGGGCGTCAGCAAAAGCGGTTTCGGCTCGGGGTTCGGCTCGCTGGCCGTGCCCCTGATGGCGCTGGCTGTGTCGGTGCCGCAGGCCGCGGCCATCCTGATGCCGCTGCTGTTTGTGATGGACGTGCTCGGCATGGCCGCGTTCCGCCAGGACCTGGACCGCCGCTTGCTGGCCTTCCTGTTGCCGTTTGCACTGATGGGCACGGCCCTGGGCACCGCCCTGTTCCGGGTGGTCGATCCGCGCGTGGTGGCCGGTGTGGTGGGGGTGGTCACCCTGCTCTTTCTGGCCCAGCGCCTGCTGTTTCCACCGCGCGCCGATGCGCCCCCGCCGCCGCGCTGGCTGGGGGCGGTGCTGACGGTCACCGCCGGTTTCACCAGTTTCGTGGCGCACGCCGGCGGGCCGCCGGTCAACGCCTACGTCCTGCCCTTGCGGCTCAAGCCGGTGGTCTTCACTGCCACCATGGCCTTCCTGTTTTTTGCGGTCAACCTGAGCAAGTGGCTGCCGTACGCCTGGCTGGGTTTGCTGGACACGCGCAACTTCGCCACCTCGCTGGTGCTGCTGCCCCTGGCCCCGCTGGGCGTGTGGGCGGGGGTGCGCATGGCCCGGCGCATCGATGCGCGCCTGTTCTACCGGCTGGTCTATGCCGGCATGTTCCTGACCGGCGTGAAACTGGTCTGGGACGGCTGGTTCTGAGCCGCACCGGGCGCTTGTCGCTGGCCGGACATGCGGGCCGCGGTGGCCGGCCTACAGTGGGGCCATGAAAATCTTTTCCACCCTCGACGAGTTGGCCGCCTGCGTTGGCCAGGACGTGGCCGTCAGCGACTGGCACGCAGTCACCCAGGCCCAGGTCCAGCAGTTTGCCGACGCCACTGGCGACCAGCAGTGGATCCATGTGGACCCGGAGCGGGCGCGCCAGGGGCCTTTTGGCGGGCCGATCGCGCACGGCTTTCTGACGCTGTCGCTGATGCCGCGCTTTCTGGAAACCGCCCTGCGCGTGGACGAGGTCCGCATGGGGGTGAATTACGGCCTGAACCGGGTGCGTTTCACCGCGCCGGTGCCGGTGGGCAGCCGCTTGCGCGCCCACCTGTTTTTGAAGGCTTGCGAGGCGATCGAGCCGCGTGGCCGCCAGATGACGTGGGACGTCAGCGTCGAGCGCGAAGGCAGCGACAAGCCGGTGTGCGTGGCCGAATTCGTGGCACGCAGCTACGCCTGAGGCGCTTGCGGCGGCTTCAGGCGAAGCCGTTCTGGCGCCAGGCTTCGTAGGCCACCACCGCCACCGCGTTCGACAGGTTCAGACTGCGTTGGCCAGCGCGCATGGGCAGGCGCAGGCGCTGGTCGGCGGGGAAGCGCTCGCGCAGCTCGGGGCGCAGGCCCTGGGTTTCCGAGCCGAACACCAGCCAGTCACCGGGCTGGAAGGCGACCTCGTGCACCGCGCGCGTGCCGCGGGTGGTCATGGCGAACAGGCGCTCGGGGTGGGGTGCCATGTCGCGCACAAACGTGTCCCAGTCGGCGTGGCGGCGCACCTCGGCGTACTCGTGGTAATCCAGACCGGCGCGGCGCATGTGCTTGTCGTCCATCGAAAAACCGAGCGGCTCGATCAGGTGCAGGCGGCAGCCGGTGTTGGCGCACAGGCGGATGACGTTGCCGGTGTTCGGCGGGATTTCGGGTTGAACCAGAACGATGTGGAACATGGGGCCGGGATTATTCCACGCTGCCCGGGGCTGGGGTGCGGGCGAACACCCAGGCGCTGACCGCGGCGGCACCGGCGTCCCGCAGGGCCTGGGCCGCGGCGGTCAGGGTGGCGCCGGTGGTCATCACGTCGTCCACCAGCAGCACGTGGCGCCCGGCCAGGCGCGGTCGGTGGGCCGGTGCCACGGCGAAGGCGTGGCGCGCGTGAACGAGCCGTTCGGCCCGGGGCAGGGTGTGGATCGGCGTGGTGGCGTCGGCACGCTGCAGCAGGTCGGCCACTGCCGGAGGTGCTTCGGGCACGCGCCGGCGCAGTTGTCGCACCAGTTCCCAGGCCTGGTTGTAGCCGCGCTCCAGCAGGCGCGGCAGCGGCAGCGGGATCGGCGCCACCCAGTCGGCTTGGGCCAGGGTGTCGCTGGCCTCTGGGTCCTGCAGCATCAGTTCGGCCAGCGTGCGCGCCCAAGCCGGCTCGCCGTGGAACTTGAATCGCTGCACCAGGCCGGTCCAGGGGTAGGTGTAATCCACCCGCGCGTGGCTGCGCCGCAGCGGGTGGCCGTGCCGGCCCTGGCAGCGGGTGCAGTGGCTCAGGCCCGGTGCCAGGGGCAGGGCGCAACCCGGGCAGCGCGGCAACACCCGTCCGTGGTCGTGGAGGCAGGCGGCACACACCGGGCGGCTGGGCCAGCCGGCGCAGATTTCGCAGGTGGCGGGCCATGACCAGCCGTCGAGCAGGGGGCGCATGTGGCGACTATACTGCGCCGGATTTGCGCCCCCCCATCCCATGGCTGTAGCCCCCGTCTCCCCCACCACCGTGCCTGCCCTGGACCCGACCGCGGCGGCGCGCTGGCGCGACCAGGCCCGCACCGCCAGCCCCTGGCTGAACGAGGAAATCGCGGCGCGCATGGCCGACCGCTTGGGTTGGATCCGCCAGCAGCCCCGGGATTGGGTGGATTGGGCCGCATCATGGGGTGGTTTGGACGCGCACCGACAGATCGCGGCGCGTTACCCGCAGGCCAAAGCCTGGCTGGCCGGTGAGCAGGCCGCGGCGGCCCGCACGGCGCTCTCGCCACCGGCCCCACGTGGCTGGGGTGCTTGGCTGCAGCGCTGGGCGGCCCCACCCACCGCCGGGCTGGCGTTGGTCGCCCCCGACGCCGCCGAACTGGCCGATCTGGTGTGGGCCAACATGGCCTTGCACCTGCATCCCGAGCCGTCCGCCTTGCTGGCGCGCTGGCGCGGCCTGTTGCGGGTCGGCGGCTTCGCGATGTTTTCCAGCCTCGGGCCCGACACCCTGATCGAGTTGCGGGCGGTGCACGAGCGCATGGGCTGGCCCGCGCCCATGGCGCCCTTGACCGACATGCACGACTGGGGCGACATGCTGGTCGAAACCGGTTTTGCCGAGCCCGTGGTGGACATGGAACGCATCACCCTGACCTATCCCAGTGCCGAACGCCTGTTGGCCGATTTGCGTGCCTGGGGGCGCAACCTCCACCAACAGCGGTGTGCGCACTGCCGCGGACCGGGTTACCGGCAGGCCTGGCTGGAGGCCGTCGAGCGTGAGCTGCCGCGCAACGCCGAGGGCCTGCTGACGGTGACCGTCGAGGTGGTGTACGGCCACGCCTTCAAGCCAGAGCCGCGCGTGCGCCTGGCGGCCAGCAGCGAGGTGTCGCTGCAGGATATGCGGGCCTTGTTGCGCCAGCCCCGCCCTGGCCACTGAGTGTCTGTCCCAGGCCCGGCTGCCGGGTCCAGCGGGTGTGTCAGCGATGTGGGGGAAAGCCCGGCTACAATTGACATAGATCAAGGCTCGGTGGGCGTCCGCAAGGTGTTGTCCCTGGGCCTTGCCTGTGTCTTGCCAAAGCCGTGCACGTGTCTTCCGTCGGTTCGCCTTACCGTTTGGCCACGGTGACCCCGCAAGGGGTGGGGTGGCTGCTCAAGCGCAATTGCTCGCTCTCGCCCGTGCAGTTGTTGCTCGCGTACGGCTTGCTGTCCGGGGTGTCGTTGGTGGTGGCGCTGGGGTTCTGGTTCCTCGGGGCGGTGATGGTCTTGCCATACACCGCGCTGGAGTTGCTGGCTCTAGCCGCAGCCTTCCTGTGGTATGCCAGGCATGCCGCGGACCAGGAGCGGATACACATCGGGCCTTCCAGCCTGGTGGTGGAGTGGGAGAGCGGTGGCCGTCTGCGCCGCCACGAATGGTCCAGGCATTGGGTCCGGGTCTTGCCGGACGTCTCGGGTCGGGGTCTGGTGGCCTTGCAGGTGGCGGGAAGCACGGTCCATGTGGGCCGCTACCTCCGGTCCGACCTGCGTGGGCAGCTGGCACGGGAAATTCGCCATGTCCTGCATGGCGCCCGAGATCGGGGCTAGGAATAGTCCGCGGCGTTTGGGTAGAAAATTTGGTGTAATCGGCGTTGATATAAATCAATGCTTATATTTGAGGCGAGAAAAGTGAGCACGATGAAGAAGTCAGGTCATTCGTTGCGCCGGCTGTGGGCCAGCGCCAAAGCCGCGGTAGGCACCGTGTCCCTGGGTGCCGCCGCCTGGGTTTCCACCGCGGCCCACGCGGTGGGCGACTTGCCCGGTGGTCCGGCGGTCAACCAGTTGAACTTCCACCCGCCGGTCACCAAAATCGCCGAAGAGCAGCATTGGCTGCACTGGTTCATGTTGGTGCTGTGCACGGTGATCTTCGTGCTGGTGTTCGGCGTGATGTTCTACTCCATCGTCAAGCACCGCAAATCGGTCGGTCACAAATCGCAGGAGCTGCCCGAGCCGATCTGGGTGGAACTGGGTTGGACCATCGTGCCCTTGCTGATCGTCATCGGCATGGCGCTGCCCGCCACCAAGGTGTTGGTGGCCCAAAAAGACACCACCAACAGCGACCTGACCATCAAGGTCACCGGCATGCAGTGGAAGTGGGGCTACGACTACATCAAGGGCGAGGGCGAGGGCATCGGCTTCCTGTCCACCCTGGACCAGAAGCAGCGCGTCATGTCCGACAGCGGCAAGCCCGAGGCGACCGACGACTACCTGCTGAAGGTGGACCACCCCATGGTTGTGCCCGTGGGCAAGAAGGTCCGTCTGATCACCACCGCCAACGACGTGATCCACTCCTTCATGGTGCCGTCTTTCGGCATCAAGCAGGACGCCATCCCCGGTTTCGTGCGCGACACCTGGTTCCGTGCCGAAAAAACCGGTGACTACTACGGTCAGTGCGTGGAACTGTGCGGCAAGGAACACGCCTACATGCCCATCCATGTGAAGGTGGTGACGGCCGAGGAATACACCGCCTGGGTGGATGGTCAGAAGAAGGCCATGGCCGCCAAGGCCGACGACCCGAACAAGGTCTGGGCCCTGACCGACCTCGTCAAGCGTGGCGAGTCTGTCTATGCAGCCAACTGTGCCGCCTGCCACCAGGCCAACGGCAAGGGCGCTGGCCCGATCAAGCCGCTGGACGGTTCGGCCATCGTGACCGATGCCGACCACCTGAAGATGACCCAGGTGCTGCTCAACGGCGCCGCCGGCGGTGCCATGCCGGCCTGGAAGCAGTTGTCCGACACGGAAATCGCTGCGGTCATGACTTACGCCAAGAACAGCTGGTCGAACAACACCCAGCAGCTGGTGCAACCGGCCCAAGTGCTGGCCGCGCGCAAGTGATCGGGCTTTGGAATTTTTGAAACGAGGAAAATGCCATGAGTGCAGTTCTTGATCACCACGACGCGCACGCGCACGATCATGACCACCACGCCCCCGCCGGGTGGCGTCGCTGGGTGCTGGCCACCAACCACAAGGACATCGGGACCCTGTACCTGCTGTTCAGCTTCGCCATGCTGATGATCGGCGGCGTGTTGGCCCTGTTGATCCGCGCCGAGTTGTTCCAGCCGGGCCTGCAGCTGGTCAACCCCGAGCTGTTCAACCAGTTCACCACCATGCACGGCATCATCATGGTGTTCGGTGCCATCATGCCGGCCTTCGTGGGCTTCGCCAACTGGATGCTGCCGCTGCAGATCGGCGCCTCCGACATGGCGTTCGCACGGATGAACAACTTCAGCTTCTGGCTGATGATTCCTGCGGCCATCATCATCGTGCTGTCGTTCTTCATGCCCGGTGGCGCCCCCGCCGCCGGCTGGACGCTGTACGCGCCGCTGACGCTGCAGATGGGGCCGTCCATGGACGCCGCCATCTTCGCGATGCACATCCTGGGCGCCTCGTCCATCATGGGCTCGATCAACATCATCGTCACCATCCTCAACATGCGCGCCCCGGGCATGACGCTGATGAAGATGCCGATGTTCGCTTGGACCTGGCTGATCACCGCCTACCTGCTGATCGCCGTGATGCCCGTGCTGGCCGGCGCCATCACCATGACGCTGACCGACCGCCACCTGGGTACCAGCTTCTTCAACCCCGCCGGCGGCGGTGACCCGGTGATGTACCAGCACATCTTCTGGTTCTTCGGCCACCCCGAGGTGTACATCATGATCCTGCCGGCCTTTGGCATAGTCAGCCAGGTCGTGCCCGCCTTCGCCCGCAAGAAGCTGTTCGGCTACGCCTCCATGGTGTACGCCACCGGCTCCATCGCCATCCTGTCCTTCGTCGTGTGGGCGCACCACATGTTCACCACCGGCATGCCGGTGACCGGCCAGCTGTTTTTCATGTACAGCACCATGCTGATCGCCGTGCCCACGGGCGTGAAGATCTTCAACTGGATCGCCACCATGTGGAAGGGTTCGATGACCTTCGAGACCCCGATGATGTGGGCCGTCGGCTTCATCTTCGTGTTCACCATGGGCGGTTTCACCGGTCTGATGCTGTCGATGGCCCCCATCGACATCAACTTCCAGGACACCTATTACGTGGTGGCCCACTTCCACTACGTGCTGGTCGCCGGCTCGCTGTTCGCCATGTTCTCGGGTGTGTACTATTGGCTGCCCAAGTGGACCGGCGTGATGTATTCCGAGACCCGCGGCAAGCTGCACTTCTGGTGGTCGATGATTTCTTTCAACATCACCTTCTTCCCGATGCACTTCCTGGGTCTGGCCGGCATGCCCCGCCGCTACGCCGACTACCCGATGCAGTTCGCCGATTTCAACGCCATCGCGTCCGTCGGTGCCTTCGCCTTCGGTCTGGCCCAGGTCTACTTCTTCCTGTTCGTGATCGTTCCGGCCATGCAAGGCAAGGGCGAAAAAGCGGTGCAGAAGCCTTGGGAAGGCGCTGAAGGTCTGGAATGGGAAGTGCCGTCGCCGGCTCCCCACCACACCTTCGAGAACCCGCCCAAGCTGGACGCCACCGCCACCAAGGTGATTGGCTGAGCCACAAAACACGGACCGCACCATGACGCCTGAACAAAGAAAGCAGAACGTGAAACTGGGCCTGATCCTGGCTTCGGTGGCGCTCGTCTTCCTGGCCGGTTTTGTGGGCAAGTTCGTGCTGTTTGGGAAGTGAGCCGCATGTCTTTGCGCAAGGAAAACCTCAAGGTGACCGGCAAGCTGGCCGTGATCGCCTTGGGCATGTTCGCCTTTGGCTACGCCCTGGTGCCGATTTACCGCGCGATCTGCGAGATGACCGGCATCAACGTGCTGGCGCTTTCGGAGCGCCAGGTGCCCGGCATGGGTCCGGTGCTGCCGGCCAACACCCAGGTGGACACCTCGCGCAAGGTCACGATCGAGTTCGACACCAACGTCCGTGGTCCCTGGGATTTCAAGCCCAAGGTCCGCTCTCTGGAGGTGCACCCCGGTGAACTGACCACCGTGATGTACGAGTTTCAGAACATCCAGAACCGGACGATGGCGGCTCAAGCCATCCCGAGTTACGCACCGCGGCAGGCGGCCAACCATTTCAGCAAGGTAGAGTGTTTCTGCTTCACGCAGTACACCCTGGCACCGGGCGAGAAAAAGGAGTGGCCGGTGGCGTTCATCATCGACCCCCGCCTGCCCAAGGATGTGAAAACCATCACCCTGTCCTACACCTTCTTCGAGGTGGGGGGCAAAACCCCGGCAGCGCCGACGGCTCAGTGGATGCCGAGTCCGTCTGCGGTGCCGGTACAGGCGAGCGCATCGTGAACACCCCCGTCCACCAACGCAAAGGCTCCCTGGGCGCCACGGTGAAAGCCGTGCTCTGGGGTTTCCTGGGCGTTCGCCGCCGCCAGGATTTCCAGGATGACATTGCCAAGCTCAACCCCATCCACCTGCTGGTGGTGGGCGTGGTGCTGGCCTTCCTGTTCGTGGCCACCCTGATGGGTGTCGTCTTCTGGGTGACCCGTTGATCGCCACGCAAGTACCACCATTCAATTCAACAAGCAAGCGCAAGTAGGAGTGAGCATGTCCGCAGCAACGCATGGCACAACGCCATACTATTTCGTCCCCGGGCTGTCCCGGCACCCGGTCATGTCGGCGATCGGCCTGTTCTTCGTGGCGCTGGGCGCGGGCCAGTGGATCAATGGCGTGAGCTGGGGCAAGTTCTCGGTCGCCTTCGGTCTGGCCTGGTGGCTGATCGTGCTCTACCAATGGTTCCGCGATGCCGTGGCCGAGAGCGAAGGCGGCATGTACGGCCGCAAGATCGACATCTCCTACCGCTGGAGCATGAGCTGGTTCATCTTTTCGGAGGTGATGTTCTTCGGCGCCTTCTTCACCGCGCTCTGGTGGGCCCGCACCCACTCGGTGCCGGCGCTGGGCAACATCGAGAACGCGCTGATCTGGCCGGACTTCAAGGCGATCTGGCCGTCGCTGCAAGCCGGTGTCACCGCCTCGCCGGCCGGCATCGTCGAGCCCTTCCAGTCGGTGGGGCCGTTCTGGCTGCCCACCATCAACACCGCGCTGCTGCTGACCTCGGGCGTGACCCTGACCATCGCCCACCACGCGATGCAGGACGGCAACCGCAGCAAGACCATCGCCTTCATGTGGCTGACCGTGCTGCTGGGTGTGGTGTTCCTGTTCGTGCAGGGCTACGAATACGCCCACGCCTACGCCGACCTGAACCTGAAGCTCACCTCCGGCATCTTCGGTTCCACTTTCTACATGCTGACCGGCTTCCACGGTTTCCACGTGTTCGTCGGCATGCTGATGCTGCTGTTCGTCACCCTGCGCCTGCAAAAGGGCCATTTCACCCCGGAACGCCACTTCGGTTTCGAAGGCGCTGCCTGGTACTGGCACTTCGTGGACGTGGTGTGGCTGGGCCTGTACATCCTTGTTTACTGGATGTGATCTGGCGTGCCACGCACGACAAAAAAGCGCCTGAGGGCGCTTTTTTGCTGGGTGCACGGGGGTGGTTGGGGTACCTGGCCCCATGCGGGGCTCTGTGCAGCCGTATCAGTGCGCTGGCAGGCCGGTGGGCTGGATCCAGCCCATCAGGTAGCTGAACAGGACGACCATGAACAGCAGCACCGACAGTCCGATGCGCAGGGTCAGGGCGCGCGCCATGCGGCGCGATTTGGCGTGGTCGGTCTGGGCGGATTCGCCGCGCATCATCGACACCAGCGCCACCGCCAAACTGCACAGGATGGCCACGAAGGCGAAGATCACAAGGTATTTCATGATGGGGATTATCCGATGAGCGCTGCCCGCCGGCGTCTGTGGGTGACCGTGGGGGCGGTGCTGGGGCTGGCGGTCACGTCGGCCCTGGGGGTGTGGCAGCTGGGGCGCGCCAGCGAAAAATCGGCCCTGTGGGCGCAGCGCGAGGCGCGCGAACACCTGGCCCCTTTGGGTTGGGACGATTTGCGCGTCGCCGCCGGCAGTGGCGAATGGGCCGCCTTGCACGACCGGCGCGTTCGGTTGCGTGGGCAGTGGCAGCACGCCGCCACGGTGTTTCTGGACAACCGGCCGATGAACGGCCGCACCGGTTTCATCGTGGTGACGCCCTTGCGCGCCGACAACGGCGCGACGCTGGCGGTGCAGCGCGGTTGGGTGCCGCGGCGCCTGGACGACCGCACCGCCTTGCCCCACTTGCCCGAGCCGGCCGGTTGGGTCGAGTTGACCGGCCGATTGGCCCCGCCACCGTCCAAGCTTTACGAGTTCGATGCCCAGGGACAGGGCCGTATCCGGCAAAATATCGACCTTGACGCCTACGGGGCGGAATGGTCCTTGCGCCTGTACCCCGTTTCGCTCCAGCAATCTGCCCCTCCCGGCGTGGCCGACGGCATGGACCGCGACTGGCCCAAAGTGGGCGCCGACGTTCACAAGCACTACGGTTACGCCTTCCAATGGTTTGGCCTGGGTGCGCTCATCACCGTTTTGTATGTCTGGTTCCACTTCATCGTCCCCCGGCGCCAGCGCGCCTGAGTCGCGCGCCGACAGCGTCGAACGCGACGAGCCCCTGACGCTCACCGTGCATTCGCTGCCGAACGCCAGCGCGGCGTCCACGCGCGACGCCGCCATGACCCGTTCCGGCCGCTGGAAGATGTTCCTGGTGTTGCTGGTCTGTGCCTCGCCGGTGATCGCCTCGTACTTCACCTACTACGTGATCCGGCCCGAGGGGCGGCGCAATTACGGCGAGCTGATCGACCCGCAGCGGCCCTTGCCGGCGCTGCAAGGCACCGATGCCCAGGGGCGGTCGGTGTCCTTGCAAAGCCTGAAGCAGCAGTGGCTGTTCATCAGCGTGGCCGACAGCGCCTGCGATGCACAGTGCGAACGGCACCTGTACCTCCAACACCAGCTGCGTGAAGGCCTGGGCAAGGAGCGCGACCGCATGGACTGGGTCTGGCTGCGCACGGGGTCGGGCGAACTCTCTGCCACGCTGCGCGAGGCCACCCAAACCGCGGTGGTGTTGCAGATGGACGCCGCCGCCCTGGCCCAGTGGCTGGAGCCCGCGCCCGGGCAGCAGCTCAAAGACCACCTCTACGTGGTCGATCCGCTGGGCAACTGGATGATGCGCTTCCCGGCGAACGCCGATCCGAAGCTGATGCGCAAGGACCTGGAGCGCCTGATCCGTGCCTCCGGCTTCTGGGACCGGGCGGGGCGCTGAGCATGGACGCGCAGGCTTTGTACGACTACAGCCCGGTGCTGCGGATGATGGGCCTGGGCCTGGTCATCGCGCTCGGGCCGCTGGCCTGGGTCTGGTTGCGCCAGCGCGGGGCCAGCAGCGGGCAACGCTTGGCCGCGCTGACGGCCCTGACGCTGTTTCTGACCTTCGACCTGGTGCTGTTCGGTGCCTTCACCCGGCTGACCGATTCCGGTCTGGGCTGCCCCGACTGGCCCGGCTGCTACGGCAGCGCCAGTCCGATCGGGGCGCACGCCGCCATCAGCAGCGCGCAGGCGGTTATGCCCACCGGTCCGGTGACTTGGTCCAAAGCCTGGGTGGAGATGGTCCACCGCTACCTGGCCACCGCGGTGGGGGTGCTGATTCTGGTGCTGGCGCTGGCCAGTTGGTGGCAGCGGCGGCGCAGCCAGGTCCACTGGGTGTGGCCCTGGGTGACGTTGGTGTGGGTGTGTCTGCAAGGGGCGTTTGGCGCCTGGACGGTGACCATGAAGCTGTTCCCGGCCATCGTCACCTTGCACCTGCTCGGCGGCCTGGGCCTGCTGGCGCTGCTGCGCGTGCAGGCGGTGCGCTACGGCCAGACGCTGGGCACGGCCGGGGGCGCGGCGGCTTACGGGGCCAGCACCCGGCGCGCCCTGTGGTGGGTCTTCGGTCTGCTGTGCGTGCAGATTGCCCTGGGGGGCTGGGTCAGCACCAACTACGCCGTGCTGGCCTGCCGCGATTTCCCCACCTGTCAGGGCAGCTGGTGGCCGGTCATGGACTTCGCCCGCGGTTTTGAATGGTGGCGCGAACTGGGCCAGCAGGGCTCGGGCGAGGCCATCACGTTTGCGGCGCTGACCGCGATCCACTACACCCACCGGCTGATGGCCTACCTGGTGCTGGCGGCGCTGGTGGCGCTGGCCTGGCACTTCCGCCGGCAGGGGCAACTGCGCCAGACCCGCTGGCTGTGGGCGCTGGCCGGATGGCAGCTCTTGACCGGACTGTCGAACGTGGTGCTGGAGTGGCCGCTGGTGGCCGCGGTCGCGCACACCGGGGGCGCGGCCGCCCTGGTCGTGGCCCTGACCGGTTGGCTGGCCGAAGCCCATCCACCCACCCTGGCCCGGAACGCGGCGCCTTCGAACCCCAAGGGACATCCCGCATGAGCACCGCCGACACGACCTTGTCCACCCCCTTGCCGCCCACCTGGCGGCAGTTCTACGCGCTGATGAAGCCGCGCGTCATCCAGCTGATCGTGTTTTGCGCGCTCATCGGCATGGTGCTGGCGGTGCCCGGCCTGCCCACCGGGGAGCAGGTGGTGCTGGCCGCGGTAGCCTGCTTCGGCATCTGGCTGGTGGCGGGAGCCGCCGCCGCCTTCAACTGCGTGGTGGAGCAGCACATCGACGCCAAGATGAAGCGCACCGCCTGGCGCCCGACCGCCAAGGGCGAGCTCACCAACCGCCAGACGCTGACGTTTTCGGCCATCCTCTGCGGCATCGGTTCGGTCGTCCTGTACGTGTGGGTGAACCCGCTGACGATGTGGCTGACCTTCGCCACCTTCGTCGGCTACGCCATCATTTACACGGTGGTGCTCAAGCCACTGACGCCGCAGAACATCGTGATCGGGGGCGCGTCCGGGGCCATGCCACCGGTGCTGGGCTGGGCCGCCATGGCCGACACCGTCACGCCCGAAGCCCTGGTGCTGTTCCTGATCATCTTCCTCTGGACACCGCCGCACTTCTGGGCGCTGGCCCTGTACCGGGTGGAGGACTACCGCAAATCCGGCCTGCCGATGTTGCCGGTGACGCACGGCTCGGCCTTCACCCGCTTGCAGATCCTGCTGTACACGCTGATTCTGTTCGCCGCCTGCCTGCTGCCTTTCATGCTGAAAATGAACGGCTGGCTCTACCTGGCGGTGGCGGTGGCCCTGAGCGTGGGCTTCACCGGCTATGCCTGGGCCTTGTGGCGCGACTATTCCGACCAACTGGCGCGCAAGACCTTCCGTTTTTCCCTGATCCACCTGTCGCTGCTGTTCGCGGCCATGTTGGTGGACCATTACCTGGTGTGACGGCGATGCGTGCGACGACTTTCCTCCAACGAAGGAACTGGTTTTCTGTGGTGGCGGCGGTCTGCCTGGCCGCGGGGCTGGCGGGGTGCGGCGAGAAACCGGCGTTTTCCGGCATCGACATCACCGGGGCCGACTACGCCACCGGCTTCGACCTGACCGACCACAACGGCCAGCGCCGCACCCTGAAGGATTTCCAGGGCAAGGTGGCGGTGGTGTTTTTCGGCTACACCCAGTGCCCGGACGTGTGCCCCACCTCGCTCGGCGAGCTGGCCCAGGCCAAGGCCTTGCTGGGCGCCGACGGGGACAAATTGCAGGGCCTGTTCATCAGCGTGGACCCAGCGCGCGACACGCCCGAGATCATGAAGGCCTACATGGCCAACTTCGACCCGACCTTCCTGGCGCTGTACGCCGCGGCCGATGCCTTGCCGGCGCTGGCTCAGTCGTACAAGGTGTACTACAAGAAGGTCGAGGGCAAGACCCCGACCAGCTACACCATGGACCACTCGGCCGGCAGCTATGTGTACGACACGCAGGGTCGCATCCGGCTCTACCACCGCTACGGCAGCGGCGCCCAGGCCCTGGCGGGCGACGTCAAGCGCCTGCTGGCAGAGTGATGGATTGAGGCCCCACCTGCCGGCCCAGGCTGGGGGCTGGCGGGGGCGGGGGTTCAGGCGCCCAGCTTGTCTTTTTCCGAGGTGAACGAGTCGGCGTAGAACTCCTCCGGCGGCAGGCCCGCCGCCACGTAGTCGCGCTGGGCCGACTCCACCACGATGGGCGCGCCGCAGGCGTAGACCTGGTGGCCGGACAGGTCGGGGGTGTCCTGCAGCACGGCCTGGTGGACGAAGCCGCTGCGCCCGGTCCAGCCGTCTTCGGGCAGCGCGTCGGACACCACCGGCACGTAACGCAGGTTCGGCATGGCGGCGCATTGCGCTTCCACCCAGGCGTTCTGGTACAGGTCGGCCGGGCGGCGGCCGCCCCAGTACAGCGTGGCCGGGCGGGTGATGCCGCGGTGCTGCATGTGCTCGATCAGCGCTTTGATGGGGGCAAAACCGGTGCCCGAGGCCAGCAGCACGATGGGTTTGTCGCTGTCTTCGCGCAGGTAGAAGCTGCCGAACGGGCCTTCGATGCGCTGGATTTCCTTTTCTTTCATGGCACCGAAGACGTGGTCGGTGAACTTGCCACCGGGCATGTGGCGGATGTGCAGCTCCATGCTGGGGCCTTCGGCCTGGCGGTGCGGGGCGGTGGCCATGGAGTAGCTGCGGCGGGCACCGTCGCGCAGCAGGAATTCGACGTACTGGCCAGCGTGGTACTGGAAGGTGTCGCTGGCCGGGAGTTGCAGCTTGAGCACGATGACGTCGTGCGAGACCTTTTCCAGGCTGGTGACGCGCACCGGCATTTTCTTGATCGGGAAGGCGCCGGCCTCGGTCACCTGTTTCGATTCCAGCACCACGTCGCTGGTGGGGGTGGCGCAGCAGGTCAGCACGAAGCCGGCGGCTTCTTCCTCGGCCGACAAGGCCTTGCTCTGGTGGGTGCCGTGGACCACGCTGCCTTCGAGTTTCTTGCACTTGCAGGAGCCGCAGGCACCGTCCTTGCAGCCGTAGGGCAGGCCGATGCCCTGGCGGATGCCCGCGGCCAGGATGGCCTCGTCGGCGTTGGCGGAGAAGGTGCGCCCGCTGGGCTGGACGGTGATCTGGAATGTCATACTGTCTGCAATGGTGCGGGCGCCCTGTGCGCCCGTGAGCCGTGGATTTTCTCAAATTTGCGAGGACGCATGGTCTGGATGGGTGCTTTGCCGGCGCGGTTCCGCCGCGAACGGGTGTTGGTGGTGGGCTGCGGCGACGTCGGCTTGCGCAGTGTGCGCGAATTGGGGGCAGGGCGGCGTGCGCGCGTGTTGGCGCTGACCTCGTCGCCCGAACGGGTGCCGGCGCTGCGCGGGGCGGGTGTCACGCCTTTGCGTGGCGACCTGGACGACCCGCGCAGCCTGCAGCGCCTGGCGGGGCTGGCGACGCGGGTGCTGCACCT
>NZ_NWMV01000021.1 GCF_002837145.1 Macromonas nakdongensis
GCCGACCTGGGCCTGGTGGGCGACCTGTTCGAGGCCCTGCCGGCCCTGAGCGCCGGCCTGCCGGCCGCCCCCACGGGGGCCGCATGAGCGTGGGCCCCGCCCCCTGGCGGCGCTTCGTCATCGGGGACCTGCCGCGCGAACCCTGGCGCAACGGCGCGGGCTGGACCCGCACCGTGGCCAGCCACAGCGAGCAGGACACCTTGTGCTGGCGCGTCAGCGTGGCCGACATCGGCGCCGCCGGGCCGTTTTCCGTGTTCGACGGTCTGGACCGCACCGCGGTCATGGTCCGCGGCGCCGGCCTGCGGCTGGCGGGCGAAGGCCAGGCCTGGCACTTCGAAGGCCCTGGCGCCTACGCCCAGTTCCCGGGCGAACTGGCACTGGCCTGCGACGCCCCGCGCGTGCCCACCCAGCTCTGGAACGTGATGGTGCGCCGCGGCCGGGCCCAGGCCGACCTGCTCATCGCCGAAGGCGACACGGTGGCACTGCCCCAAGCGCCCGACGTGCTGGTGCTGGTGCTGCGCGGCCACTTCCAGGCCCACGGGGCCGACACCGGGTCGCTGACCCTGGACACCGGCGAGGGCCTGCACCTGCACGGTCCGCTCGCCCCCACCCGACTCACCCCCACCGCCCCCGACGGCCTGCTGCTCGTCACCGCCCTGCGCTGAGGCGCCGGGCCCCTCGGTTCCCTGGCTTCATTCCGCGTTGCGCGGGTAAACGATGAAGGACAGGAACTTGATCGGGCACTTCACCAGCTTTTCCGGCCCGTGCGCCACCTCCCCCTGAAACGTCAGCGCATCGCCCGGCTCCAGCAGGTAGGTGTCGTGGCCGCAGCGGTACTCCAGCTGGCCCTCCAGCATGTACAGCAGCTCCGTGCCCGGGTGCTGGAAGGTGGGGTAGTGCTCCGAATCGTCGTCCATGGTGATCAGGAAAGGCTCGAACAGCTTGACCGGGCCCTGGTCGTAAGCCAGCAGGTGGTAGGTGTGCCCGCTTTTGGTGCCGCGGCGCACCACTTCCATGCCCGCGCCCTTTTTGATGTGCTGGGCGGTGTTGACCGACACGTCGTACTTGCTGAACAGCATGGACATGGACACCCCGAGCGCGCGCGCGATGCGCGCCAACGTGTCCATGCCGGCCGAGGTCTGGCCGTTCTCGATCTTGGACAGCATGCCCCGGCTGATGCTGGCCTGCTCCGACACCTGCGCGATCGTCAGCCCGTGGCGCTGGCGCAGCTCCTTGATGGCCGACCCCACCGATTCCTCCAGGGAAATGGGGGCCTTGTCGCTGGTTTTGTTCATCTGCCTCTCCTTGTGTGGTGGTCCGAAAAAGTGTACGGCCCGCGCGCCTGAAAAAATTCACATCAGGCACAAATGTTGCATAACAAGAAACATCGATGGTGGTCGTGCACCGACATCGACACCGCCCAACCCCGACACCGCCGAAGGAGCTTTGCCTTGAACACACTCGCCACCCCTTTCGCCAACCCGTTCGATCCGGGGGCCCTGGTGCCGCCCAAGCGTTTCGACTGCGTGGAAGACGCGCAAAGCTACCTCAAATCCCAGGGCGTGGCCTATGTGCTGGCCCAGTTCGTGGACATCCACGGCGTGGCCAAGGCCAAGTCGGTGCCGGTGGACCATTTGAACACCGTCATGACCGATGGCGCGGGCTTCGCCGGCTTTGCCATCTGCGGCGTGGGCATCGAGCCACACGGCCCCGACTTCATGGCCGTGGGCGACCTGTCCACCGTCTCGCTGGTGCCCTGGCAACCCGGGCTGGCGCGCATCGTCTGCGAAGGCCACGTGGAGGGCGAGCCCTGGGCCTACGACAGCCGCGTGGTGCTGAAAAAGCAAGTGGCGCGCCTGGCCGAACAGGGCCTGACCATGTTCACCGGCCTGGAACCCGAGTTCTCGCTGCTGCGCCGCAACGCCGACGGCAGCATCGTGCCCCACGACGCCAGCGACACCCTGGCCAAGCCCTGCTACGACTACAAGGGCCTGTCGCGCACCCGGGTGTTCCTGGAAAAGCTGTCCGACGCCATGCGCGCCACCGGCATCGACGTCTACCAGATCGACCACGAAGACGCCAACGGCCAGTTCGAGCTGAACTACACCTACGCCGACTGCCTGACCTCCTGCGACCACTTCGTCTTCTTCAAGATGGCCGCCAGCGAGATCGCCAACGAACTCGGCCTGATCTGTTCCTTCATGCCCAAGCCCTTCGCCAACCGGCCGGGCAACGGCATGCACATGCACCTGTCCATCGGCGACGGCCAGCGCAACCTGTTCCAGGACAAGGCCGACCCGAACGGGCTGGAACTCTCGCCCATGGCCTACCAGTTCATGGCCGGCCTGCTGCACCACGCACCGGCACTGACCGCCCTGTGCGCACCCACCGTCAACTCCTACAAGCGCCTGGTGGTCGGCCGCTCACTGACCGGCGCCACCTGGGCCCCGGCCTACATCAGCTACGGCGACAACAACCGCTCGACCATGGTGCGCATCCCCAAGGGCCGGCTGGAACTGCGCCTGCCCGACGGCGCCTGCAACCCCTACCTGGCCACGGCCGCCGTCATCGCCGCCGGCCTGGACGGCATCGCCAAGGGCATGGACCCGGGCGTGCCGCGCAACGTCAACCTGTACGAGTGGAGCGAGGCGCAACTGGCCGAAGCCGGCATCGGCCTGCTGCCGCAGAACCTGAACGCCGCGCTCGACGCGCTGGAGGCCGACACCGTCATCCGCGAGGCGCTCGGGCCGGTCACGGGCGAGTTCCTCAAATACAAGCGCATGGAGTGGATCGAGTACATGCGCCACGTCTCCGAGTGGGAAGTCAAGCAATACCTGGAATTTTTCTGAAGGAAGCAACCATGTGTGGAATTGTGGGTTTGTTGTTGAAAAAGCCGGCGCTGTACAGCCGCCTGGGCGAATTGATGGTGCCGATGCTGATCGGCATGACCGAGCGCGGTCCGGACTCGGCCGGCATGGCCGTGTTCGGCCAACCGCTGCCGGAAGGCCAGCGCAAGGTCAGCGTGTATTCGGGCCTGACCGAGGCCGGCGCCGCCTACGACTGGATCGGCCTGGCCGATGCCCTGAACGCGGCCCTGGGCGTGCACGCCCACGTGGTGGCAAAGGGCAACCACGCCGTGTTCACCTTTGACGGCCCGGCCGAACCGGTCAAGGCCTTTGTGCAAGCGCAGGACGCCAAGCTGCACCTGCTGTCCACCGGCCGCGGCATCGAGCTGTACAAGGACATCGGCACCCCGGCCGAGGTGGCGCAGCGCTACGACTTCGCCGCGCTCACCGGCAGCCACCTGGTGGGTCACACCCGCATGGCCACCGAATCGGCCGTGACGCCCGACCGCGCCCACCCCTTCACCGCCGGCGAGGACTTCTGCCTGGTGCACAACGGCTCGCTGTCCAACCCCAACGGGGTGCGCCGCATGCTGGAGCCGCGCGGCATCCACTTCGAGACCGACAACGACACCGAGGCCGCCTGCCGCTTCCTGGAGTGGCGCCTGCGCGAGGGCGACACCCTGCACGCCGCGCTGCAAAAGGGCTTCGAGGCGCTGGACGGTTTCTTCACCTTCCTGATGGGCACGCCGACCGAGCTGGCCCTGATCCGCGACCCCTTCGCCTGCAAGCCCGCGGTGGTGGCCGAAACCGACGACTACGTCGCCATCGCCTCCGAATTCCGCTCGCTCGCGCACCTGCCGGACGTCAAGCACGCCACGGTTTTTGAACCCGCTCCCGAGGAGATGTACGTATGGAAAATCTGACCTTCGACCTGAGCGCGCGCACCGTCCGCGAGCTCAACCAGCACCTGCACGGCACGCCCGAATCGCTGGCCGGCCAGCACATCACCGTGCTCAATCCGGACGGCGCGCACAACATCGCCGTCGGCATCAACGCCCCGGTGCAGGTCACCGTGGTGGGCCACGCCGGCTACTACGCCGCGGGCATGAACAAGTTCGCCGACGTCACCATCGAAGGCAGTGCCGGCACCGGCGTGGCCGAGAACATGATGAGCGGCAAGGTCCACGTCAAGGGCTTCGCCTCCAACGGCGCCGGCGCCTCGGCGCACGGCGGCCTGCTGGTCATCGACGGCGACGCCGGCCTGCGCTGCGGCATCTCGCTCAAGGGCGCCGACATCGTGGTCGGCGGTTCCGTGGGCAGCTTCTCGGGCTTCATGGCCCAGGCCGGGCGCATGGTGGTCTGCGGCAACGCCGGCGACGCGCTCGGCGACTCGCTCTACGAGGCGGTGATCTACGTCAAGGGCGAGATCAAGAGCCTGGGCGCCGACGCCCAGCTCGAGCCACTGGGCGAGGCCGACATCGCCGCGCTGACCGAACTGCTGGCCGCCGCCAGCCTGCACCACGCCCCCCAGGATTTCAAGCGTGTGGCCTCGGCCCGCAGCCTGTACCACTGGAACGCCGACGCCGATCAGACCTATTGAGGAGCCCCCATGAGCACCGAACACCCCATCGCCTTCAAACGCCTGCAGCGCGAAGAGTCCGCCAGTTTCGACCGCAGCACGCTGGACTACATCCACCGCGCCGCCGGCACCGGCCTGTACGAAATCCGCGGCCTGGGCGCCAAGCGCAAGCTGCCGCACTTCGACGACCTGGTCTTCCTCACCGCCTCGCTCTCGCGCTACCCGCTGGAGGGCTACCGCGAAAAGTGCTCCACCAAGACCGTGCTGGGCACCCGCTTCGCCAAAAAGCCCATCGTGCTGGACACCCCGATCACCGTGGCCGGCATGAGCTTCGGCGCGCTGTCGGCCAACGTCAAGGAAGCGCTGGGCAAGGCCGCCACCGCCATGGGCACCAGCACCACCACCGGTGACGGCGGCATGACGTCCGAGGAACGCCAGTCGTCCAAGACGCTGGTGTACCAGTGCCTGCCCTCGCGCTACGGCTTCAACCCCGACGACGTGCGCCGCGCCGACGCCATCGAGGTGGTGCTGGGCCAGGGCGCCAAGCCGGGCGGCGGCGGCATGCTACTGGGCCAGAAGGTGAACCCGCGCGTGGCCAAGATGCGCACCCTGCCCCAGGGCGTGGACCAGCGCTCGGCCAGCCGCCACCCCGACTGGACCGGCCCGGACGACCTGACCATCAAGATCCAGGAACTGCGCGAACTGACCGACTGGGAAAAGCCCATCTACGTCAAGGTGGGCGCCACCCGCGTTTACAACGACGTCAAGCTGGCGGTCCACGCCGGCGCCGACGTGGTGGTGGTGGACGGCATGCAGGGCGGCACCGCGGCCACCCAGACCTGCTTCATCGAACACGCCGGCATTCCCACGCTGGCGGCGGTGCGCCAGGCCGTGGCCGCGCTGCGCGACCTGGACATGATCGGCACGGTGCAGCTCATCGTCTCGGGCGGCATCCGCACCGGGGCCGACGTGGCCAAGGCGCTGGCGCTGGGCGCCGACGCGGTGGCCATCGGCCAGGGCGTGCTGATGGCCCTGGGCTGCAACCGCGACACCTACCAGCAGGGCGGCCAGAACCACAGCGCCGAGGCCGACTACGCCGCGCTGGGCACCCAGGCCGGCTACTGCCACCACTGCCACACCGGCAAGTGCCCGGTGGGCGTGACCACGCAGGACCCGATCCTGGAGCAGCGCCTGGAGCCCGACAACGGCGCCAAGCACGTCAAGAACTACCTCAAGACGCTGACCATGGAGCTGACCACCCTGGCCCGCGCCTGCGGCAAGCAGGACGTGCACCACCTGGAGCCCGAAGACCTGGTGGCGCTGACGGTGGAGGCCGCCGCCATGGCCCAGGTGCCGCTGGCCGGCACCCAGTGGATTCCCGGCCAGAACGGCTGAAGGAGCCCGCACATGCGCCCCGCCCCCTCCGACATCCAAAGCCGCCCGGTGTACGCCCCGCTGTGCCCCGAGGCCACGGCCAGCCGCCACTGGCTGGTGCTGGAAGCCGACGCCTGTCCCGCCGACGCGGGTGCGGCGCTGGTGCAGGCCTTTGCGCCGGTGGCGGCGGCGCTGCGGACCTGGTCCGTCGGGCCGCTCGCGCTCGACGGACTGGCACCGACCGCCTTGCCCGACACCGCCGCGCTGGCGGCGGCGCTGGCCCAGGCCGGCCCGTTCCGGGTCAACGACCGCCTCTATGTGCAAGGCACCGAGCCCTTCATCTGGTCGGTCGCCGCGCTGGCCCGGGCCGCCGGCCTGGCGCCCGAACAGCTGCGCCTGGCCCACGCCGGCAGCCTGCGCCGGCGCGTCTGGTGCACCCACTGCCACGGCGTCACCGAAGGCGTGACCACCAGCACCGTGCCCTGCGCCGGCTGCGGCCGGCACCTGCTGGTGCGCGACCACTTTTCCCGCCGTCACGGCGCCTTCATGGGCGTGATGGTCGATGCCGAAGCTCCGGGCCAGCGCCCGGCGGTGCAGGAGGTGTTTCCATGATCGTGTCTGCCCTGAAACTGCGGGTCGCCGCCATCGACGACATCGCGCCCAGCCTGCGCCACCTGCGCCTGGAAGCGGCCGACGGCTCGGCCCTGCCCCCCACCGGCGCCGGCGCGCACGTGCTGCTGAGCCTGCCGGGCGCGGCACGCACCCACCGCAACGCCTACTCGCTGGTCAACCCGCCAGGCACGCGCAGCGGCTACGACGTCATCGTGCGCCGGGTGCCCACCTCGCGCGGCGGCTCGGCCACGGTGCACGAGCGCCTGCGGGTCGGCGACCGGCTCGACGCCCAGCCGCCCGGCAACCTGTTCGCCCCGGTGCGCCCCGCGCGCCACCACCTGATGATCGCCGGCGGCATCGGCATCACGCCCTTCCTGTCCTACCTGCAGGACGCCGGCGTGCGCCAGACCGGCGCCACCCTGCACGTCTGCTGCCGCGAGTCGGAGAAAGACGTCTTCCAACCCTGGTTGCCCGACGGGGCCGACGTGCGCTTCCACTGGGACGCCGACGGCCACCGGCTCGACACCGCCGCGCTGCTGGCCGACCAGCCGGCCGGCACCCACCTCTACGTCTGCGGCCCCAGCGACCTGAACGACGCGGTGGTGCGAGCCGCCGCGGCCGCCGGCCGGCCAGCCAGCCAGGTCCACACC
>NZ_NWMV01000022.1 GCF_002837145.1 Macromonas nakdongensis
GGCGTGGGCGCGGTGCTGGCCTGGGCCGGGCGGGTGTCGCTGGGCAAGGGCTGGCTGGCCAGCCAGCTGGCCACGGCGGACACGTCGTCGGCGTCCAACCGTTGGGCAATGGTGGCCATGCAATCGGGGGCGTGGGCGCGGCGCAGACCGGTCCGCCAGGCGCCCATCTGGGCGTTCAGGTAGTCGCGCGGCAGCCCGAGCAGGCCGGGGGTGGCCGGTTGCACGCCGGTCAGGCGTTCGCCGTGGCATTGCACGCAGGCGGGCACTTGGCGGCGGGCGTCGCCGTGCAGGGCCAGGGTTTCACCGCGTTGCAGGGCTTCGGGGCTGGTGCGCACCTGGCTGGGCGTGGGGTAGGGCAGGTCCAGGCCGGCAAAGTGCTCGGCCATGGTGCGCAGGTAGGCGTCGCTCAGGGGGCTCAGCATCTGGCCCATGGGGCGGTAGTGCCGCCGGCCGTCACGAAAGTTCAGCAGTTGGTGGTAAAGGTAACCGGCCGGCTTGCCGGCGATGCGCGGGTAGTAGCCGTCGGGGGCGGCGCGGCCCTGGGCGCCGTGGCAGGCGGTGCAGGCCAGCATGCGTTGGGCCATCGAGTCTTCGAAGGGGCTGGCGCTGTGCGCCAGGCCGGCGGCCCAGCACGCCATGGCCAGCGCCGCGGCGGTGCTCCAGCGCCGGGGGTGCGACGGGCGCGAAAAAAGCGGTGTGTGCATGTGGCGATGTTATGCCGAAGCAGATTTGGCTATCGCGGTGATTGGTAAAGATGACCCCGCCAGCGCCCGCCGCTCCGTACACTTGATTTCGGTCGCGGCGTTGAGCGCCGCAAGGTACAGCCACCCACCACCCAGGAATGGAGAGACACATGAACACCCCCCACACCACCGGCCAGTGCCCCGTGATGCACGGCGCCAATTCCAGCACCGGCCAGACGCCCATGGCCTGGTGGCCCAATGCGCTGAACCTGGACATCCTGCACCAGCACGACAGCAAGACCAATCCGCTGCCCGGCGTCAACTACCGCGAGGAAGTCAAAAAACTGGACGTGGCCGCCCTGAAGCAAGACCTGACCGCGTTGATGACGAGCAGCCAGCCCTGGTGGCCGGCCGACTGGGGCCACTACGGCGGCCTGATGATCCGCATGGCCTGGCACGCCGCCGGCTCTTACCGCGTGGCCGACGGCCGGGGCGGTGCCGGCACGGGCAACCAGCGCTTCGCGCCGCTCAACTCCTGGCCCGACAACGGCAACCTCGACAAAGCCCGCCGCCTGCTGTGGCCGATTAAGAAGAAGTACGGCAACCGCATCAGCTGGGCCGACCTGATCATCCTGGCCGGCAACGTGGCCTACGAATCGATGGGCTTCAAGACCTTCGGCTTCGCGTTCGGCCGCGAAGACATCTGGGCCCCCGAGAAAGACACCTACTGGGGCAGCGAGAAAGAATGGCTGGCCAAGAGCGGTGGCGAAGGCAGCCGCTACAGCGGTGAGCGCGACCTGGAAAACCCCCTGGCCGCGGTGATGATGGGCCTGATTTACGTCAACCCCGAAGGCGTGGACGGCCAGCCCGACCCGTTGAAAACTGCCCGCGACATGCGTGTGACCTTCGCCCGCATGGCCATGAACGACGAGGAAACCGTGGCCCTGACCGCCGGCGGCCACACCGTGGGCAAGGCCCACGGCAATGGCAGTGCCGCCCATCTGGGCCCCGCCCCGGAAGGCGCGGATGTGGAGGAACAGGGCCTGGGCTGGCAAAACCACACCAGCCGTGGCATGGGCCGCGACACCGTGACCAGCGGCATCGAAGGCGCCTGGACCACGAACCCCACGCGGTGGGACAACGGCTACTTCGCCATGCTGCTCCAGCACGACTGGGAGCTGACCCAGAGCCCGGCCGGCGCCCACCAGTACCGGCCCGTCAACATCAAGCCTGAAGACATGCCGGTGGACGTGGAAGACCCGTCCATCCGCTGCATGCCGGTGATGACCGACGCCGACATGGCGCTCAAGGTGGACCCGGAATACCGCAAGATTTCCGAGCGTTTCGCCGCCGACCAGGCCTATTTCGACGACGTGTTCGCCCGCGCCTGGTTCAAGCTGACGCACCGCGACATGGGGCCCAAGAGCCGCTACATCGGCCCCGAAGTGCCGGCCGAAGACTTGATCTGGCAAGACCCGATTCCCGCCGGCAGCACCGCCTACGACGTGGCGGCCGTGAAGGCCAAAATCGCGGCCGCCAGCCTGTCGGTCAGCGACATGGTGGCCACCGCCTGGGACAGCGCCCGCACCTACCGCGGCTCCGACCACAGGGGCGGTGCCAACGGCGCGCGCATCCGCCTGGCGCCGCAGAAAGACTGGGCCGGCAACGAGCCCGCCCGCCTGGCCCGAGTGTTGGCGGTGTACGAGAAGATCGCGGCCGAGACCGGCGCCAGCGTGGCCGACGTGATCGTGCTGGGCGGCAACCTGGGCATCGAGCAGGCCGCGCAAGCCGCTGGCGTGAACGTGACCGTGCCGTTTGCGCCGGGCCGTGGCGACGCCACCCAGGCGCAGACAGACGCCGAATCGTTCGAGGTGCTCGAGCCCGTGGCCGACGGCTTCCGCAACTGGCAAAAACAGCATTACACGGTCAAGCCCGAAGAGCTGTTGCTGGACCGTGCCCAGCTCATGGGCCTGACCGCTGCCGAAATGACAGTGCTGGTCGGTGGCCTGCGCGTGCTGGGCACCAACCACGGCGGCACGAAGCACGGCGTGTTCACCGACCGCCCCGGCGCGCTGACCAACGACTTCTTCGTGAACCTGACCGACATGGCCTACCGCTGGAAGCCCACCGGGCGCAACGGCTACGACATCGTGGACCGGGCGACCGGTGCCACGAATTGGACCGCGACCCGGGTGGACCTGGTGTTCGGCTCCAACTCGGTGCTGCGTGCCTACGCCGAGGTCTACGCCCAGGACGACAACCGCGAGAAGTTCGTGCGCGACTTCGTGGCCGCCTGGACCAAGGTCATGAACGCCGACCGCTACGACCTGGTCTGAGTCCGACCGCCCCGCCACCGCCTGCGGCGGTGCGGGGCTTGTGCGTGGGGACGGCAGGCCTCAGCGCGCCCAGGCGCAGCCGCCGTCCACCACCAGGGTGGAGCCCACCACGTAGTCGCCGGCGCGCGAGGCCAGGTAGATGGCCGCACCCGCGATGTCCTCGGGCGTGCCGATGCGGCCCAGGGGCACGCGGTTGGCCACGTCGTCGGCGTGGTCCCGGGCGTCCTTGTTCATCTCGGAGGCGAAGGGGCCGGGGGCGATGGCGCTGACCGCAATCCGCTGCGGCGCCAGGGTCAGCGCCATGCGTTTGGTCAGGTGGATCAGGCCGGCCTTGCTGGCCGCGTAGGAATAGGTTTCCCAGGGGTTCACCGTCACGCCGTCGATGGAGGCGATGTGGATGACCTTGGCCAGGTGCTCGGTGGCGGCGCGCTTGAGCATCGGCGTGAGGGCCTGCGTCAGAAAGAACGGCGACTTCATGTTCAGGTCCACCACCTTGTCCCAACCGCTTTCCGGGAAGGTGTCGTACGGGGCGCCCCAGGCCGCCCCGGCGTTGTTCACCAGGATGTCCAGCCGGTCTTCGTGCTGGGCGTAGGCCGCGACCAGGCCCTGGATGCCTTCCAGCGTGGACACGTCGGCCGGCAGCGACACGCAGTGCCCCAGCGCCGACAGTTCTTGTGCCGCCTGGTCGCAGGCGGCGGCCTTGCGCGCCGAAATGTAGACGCGCGCGCCCTGTGCGAGGAAGCCTTCGGCGATCATGCGGCCGATGCCGCGCGAGCCGCCGGTGATGAGGGCGCTGCGCCCTTGGAGGGAAAACAGGTTTTGGGTGTCCATGCGGTGTCTCCGGTGTGGCCTGTGCGGGCCGTTGCCGGAGGGAGCTTAGACAGTCTTGGGCGACGGGGCCGTCGCCAAGGCGCCAAGGCCGGGCGCCTTGCTGGCCACATGGCGGATGCCGCGCATGGCCGAACACCCCCGCGCCTGCCGCTGGAGATTTCGCGCGGCAACACCACTGTGCGGGTCGATGTGCTGCGCGACCAACGGCTGTCCAGGCTCACGGGACGCCGAACAGACCGTCCTCGTTGAGCAGTTCGTAGGCGATCTCGGGGCGCCGCTCCATGCTTTTCCTGATGGCGGTCGGGATGCTCTGACGCGTCTTGCGGCACAGACCGCGCTGTTCATGCACGAGGATGACGATGCCGCGCAAGGTGCGCACTTCGTGGGGACCGGGGGCAATGCTCAGACGCATGCCCAGTTGTTCTTGCATGCGCCCTTGCATGTGGCGCAGGTCAGACAGGCTGCTCAGGTTTTCCAGCCGTTCCAGCAGGCGCTTTTCCTCTTCCCGGGTCAGGCGCATCACTCGCAGGTCGGCATCGGGTTCGGCCAGCAGGGCATCCCGGTCGCACACGCAGGCGCCGGGCGGGCATTCGGTGCGGATCGGGTGGGGCAATGGTTTCATGTCCTGCGCCACGGGGCCGAAAAAAAACCCAACATCGGGGATGCTGGGTTTTTTCTTGTTTGGTGGCTCCTCCCTGATTCGAACAGGGGACCTGCGGATTATGATTCCGTCGCTCTAACCGGCTGAGCTAAGGAGCCTGAAGCCTTGAATTATAGCCACAAAAATGGGCTCGTATCAAGCGTGCTGGAAGACGGCCGGGCGTTTTTCCACAAAAGCGGCCATGCCTTCCTTTTGGTCGGCGGTGGCGAACAGGGCGTGGAACATGCGGCGCTCGAACATCATGCCGTCGGCCAGCGGGCCTTCGAAGGCGCGGTTCACGGTTTCCTTGGCGGCCATCACCGCCATTTGCGAGAAACCGGCGATCGTCAGCGCCGCGCCCAGGGCCTCGTCCATCAGCTTGTCCAGCGGCACCACGCGGCTGACCAGACCGGCGCGTTCGGCTTCGGTCGCGTCCATCATGCGGCCGGTCAGGCACAGGTCCATGGCCTTGGCCTTGCCCACGGCACGCGGCAGGCGCTGGGTGCCGCCGGCGCCGGGGATCACGCCCAGCTTGATTTCGGGCTGGCCGAACTTGGCGTTGTCGGCGGCGATGATGAAGTCGCACATCATGGCCAGTTCGCAGCCGCCGCCCAGAGCGAAGCCGCTGACGGCGGCGATGACCGGCTTGCGGATGCTGCGCAGCGTTTCCCAGTTGCGGGTGATGTAGTCGCCCTTGTACACGTCGGCAAAGGTGTACTGGGCCATGGCCCCGATGTCGGCGCCGGCGGCAAAGGCTTTTTCACTGCCGGTCACGATCATGCAGCCGATGTCGGCGTCGGCATCAAACGCCTTGAGCGCGGCGCCGAGTTCGTCCATCAACTGGTCGTTCAAGGCGTTGAGCTGCTTGGGGCGGTGCAGCGTGACGATGCCAACGCGGCCTTCGGTGCGGACCTGGATCATTTCGGGCGTGGTGCTCATGCGTGTCTCTCGGGGTGGTGGTTGCAGCCGCAAACTATAGCGGTTTGAGGGGAACGGCGGCTGTCGTCCAGGGAACAAATGCTGCCGCCTGCCGTGCGCCGGCCGTTTGGGCGACACCGCGGCCCGCACAATGCGTTAGATTGCTTGCTGACGCAACCACCACCCGCCGAGGAGACCACCCCATGACCCCGTCCACCGCAGACGACAGCATCCTGTACACCGAACACGGCGCCGTGGCCGTGGTCACGCTCAACCGGCCGCAGGCGCTCAACAGCTTCACCCGCGCCATGCACGTGGCCTTGCAGGCGGCTTTGCAGCGCGCCAGCGACAACCCCCAGGTGCGGGCCCTGGTGCTGACCGGTGCCGGCCGCGGGTTCTGCGCCGGCCTCGATCTGTCGGAGCTGGACTTCACCCCCGGCGAGGGCCTGCTGGAGCGCGCCAGCCCCGGGCCGGTGATCAACGACTATTTCAACCCCACCGCACGCGCCTTCATGAACCTGCGCATGCCCACGGTGGCGGCGGTCAACGGCGTGGCCGCGGGGGCCGGAGCTTCCCTGGCCATGGCCTGCGACATCGCCATTGCCGCACCCGGGGCCAGTTTTGTGCAGGCCTTCAGCAAGATCGGGCTGATTCCGGACGCCGGCGGCAGCTGGCTGCTGGTGGAGCGACTCGGGCTGGCCCGGGCCATGGCCCTGGCCATGACCGGCGACAAGCTGCCGGCCGCACAGGCCAAGGAATGGGGCCTGGTCTGGGACGTGGCCGAAGACCCCTTGGCCGCAGCACTGGCGCTGGCGGGAAAGCTGGCGGCCATGCCGACCCGCGCCCTGGTGGGCACCCGGGCCCTGCTGCGCGAGGCCGGCACCCGCAGCTTTGACCAGCACCTGGACGTGGAGCGCGACCTGCAAACCGCGCTCGGCCGCACCCACGACTACTTTGAAGGCGTCAACGCTTTTCTGGAGAAGCGCGCGCCCGTGTTCAAGGGCGAATGAGCGGTCGAGCGGCGCGGCTCACTCCTGCAGCCAGCGGCGGGCCGCGGGGCTGTCGGCCTCGATCGTGGATGCGGGGCGCGACAGGCGCACCACCGTTTCGGGGGCGGGCCAGTGCAGCGGGCAGCGCAGCAGGCGCCCGTCGCGGGCCACCAGGGCCACGCTGTCCGGGCTGCCGTGGGCGTACAGGGCCACGTCGTCGAGCCGGCGCACGCGCCAGGCCTGGGGCGGCGTGTCGGGCGTGGTGGCGGGGGTTTCCAGCCCCAGCCATTCGTCGCCCGCGGCCAGGCCGGCGGCTTCGGCGGCGGAGCCTCGCAACACGTTCTTCAGCACCAGGCCGCTGGTTTCACTGACGCGCACGCCCAGGCGCTGGGCCAGCGGGGCCGGGTCGGTGTGCCACTGCACGCCGTGCCGGGGCAGCAGGGTGGCCAGTGGCAGGTCGTCGGTGCCGTGCACCCAGGCGTCCAGTTCGGTGTCGAACGCGCGCTGGCCCAGGCGTTTCAGCACTTTGCGCAGGTCGCTTTCGCGCATCGGGCCGCCGTCGCAGCGCTCGTACAGGGCGCGCATCACGGCGTCGAGCGTGGTGTGGCCCTCGGCGCGCAGGGTCAGGTCCAGGCACAGGGCCACCAGCGCGCCTTTGGTGTAGTAGCTCACCGTGGCGTTGGGGGTGTTCTCCTGCACGCGGTAGTACTTGGTCCAGGCATCGAAGCTGGCCTGGGCCACGCTCTGCACTCGCCGGCCCGGGGTCTGCTGCACCTGGTTGATGGTTTTGGCCAGCAGCTGCAGGTAGGTGGCTTCGTCGATCAGGCCGGCGCGGTGCACCAGCAGGTCGTCGTAGTAGCTGGTGAAGCCTTCGAAAAACCATAGCAGTTCGGTGTGGTTTTCGCGGTCGTAGTCGTAGCGGGTGAACTCGCGCGGGCGCAGCCGTTTGACGTTCCAGGTGTGAAAGTACTCGTGGCTGATGAGGCCGAGCAGGGTGGTGTAGCCGTCGCCGGCCTTGAGCCGGGGGACGGTGGCGTCGGCGTGCTCGGGGCGCCGCGGCAGGTCGCTGCGCTGGCAGATGAGCGCGGTGGAGTTGCGGTGCTCCAGGCCGCCGTAGCCGTCGGCGGTGGCGTGCAGCATGAACAGGTAGCTGTCGAACGGGGGGCGGCCCTGGCCCTGCGGGCCGGCTGGGCCGTGCCACAGGGCCATTTCGGCTTCGCAGATGCGCTGGGTGTCGCGCAGCAGGCGCGCGCCGTCAAAGCCGGCCGGCGCGCCGCTGACGACGAAGCGGTGGGGCACGCCGCGCACCTCGAAGTCGCCGCGCCAGAAGGTGCCCATTTCCACGGGGCAGTCGGCCAACTCGTCGTAATCGGCGGCGCGGTAGTGGCCGAAGCCGTTGGCCTGCACCCGGTGGGGGCGCAGGCCGGTGGCCAGTTGCCAGCCGGCGGTGTGGGCGTTGTCGGCCACCTCCAGGGCCTGGGGCTCGTCGGTGCGGCCCTCGGCGCGCAGGCACAGGCTGGTGGGGTTGAAGAAGCCCCGGGTCTGGTCGAGGAAGGCGGTGCGGACCGAGGCGTCGAAGGCGTAGACCTGGTAGCCGAGCGTCAGGGTCCGGGTTTTGGCGGGGGGGCGCACCTCCCAGGTGTTCTTGCCGGTTTGTGTCAATGCCAGCGGCACGCCGTCGGCATGGGCCTGCAGGCCTTGCAGGTGTTGCGAGAATTCACGAACCAGGTAACTGCCGGGAATCCAGACCGGCAGGCTCAACCGCTGGCGCGGGGCCGGGCGGTCCACTTCCAGGCGGATGTCGAAAAGGTGGGTGTGCGGGTCGAGCACGCCGACCCGGTGGCGAACGGCGGCCGAGCGGGCGGTCATTTGACGTTGGACAGGGCTTGCTCGATCTTGTCGGCGCCGGCCGCCCCGGGGATGCGGGTGCCGTCCACCAGGAAGGTGGTCGGCGTGCCCGTGATGCGGGCTTTCTGACCGAAGGCCACGTTGCGGTCCAGGGCGGTGGTGTCGCAGCTGGCGCTGGGCGGGGTCACGTTGCGCAGCATCCAGTCTTCCCAGGCCTTGCCCTTGTCTTTGGCGCACCAGATGTTCTGCGATTTGGTGACCGAGTCCTGCCCCAGGATGGGGTAGAGGAAGACGTGGATGGTGACGTCGTTGATCTTGCCGATGTCTTTTTCGAAGCGTTTGCAGAAGCCGCAGTTCGGGTCTTCAAAAATCGCCAGCTTGCGCTTGCCGTTGCCGCGCACCAGGGTGAAGGAGTCCTTGAGGGGCAGGTCCTTGAAGGCGACGGCGGTGAGCTTGTCGACGCGCGCTTCGGTCAGGTTGAGGCGGGCCTTGGTGTCGATCAGGGCGCCCTGGATGAGGTAGTTGCCTTCGGCGTCGGTGTAGAGGATGTCGCTCTGGTTGACGCGGACCTCGAACAGGCCCTTCATGGGGGTGGGACGGACCTCGTCGATGGTGGGCAGGGTGGGCAGGCGTTCGGCCAGGTTTTTGCGGATGACGGCTTCATTGGCCGCGGCGCTCAGGGCGCAGGCGGTCAGGCACAGGGTGCCCAGGGGGCGGGCCAGGCGGGTCAGGAGGTTCATGCGTGTTCGGGTGTAAGAGAGGACCTCCGCGGCGCGGTGGTCTGGCCTGTTAGGGCGGGCAACTGGGGGTTTGGTTCCTGCGTCAGTGCGGGGCGGTGCCGGTCGGGCCCATGGCCTGTTGCACGGTCCAGTGCTTGAGGGCTTCGAGCCGGTCGAAGCCGCGCAGGCCCCAGCGGCGCAGGGCCTGGATGCGGCTGTCGCGGTGGCCGAACAGGCCGAGCAGGCCGTCTGTCACCCAGGACATGGCTGTGACATCGGCCTGGCGCGCGCGTTCGTAGCGGCGCAGCAGTTTCAGGTCGCCCAGGTCGCGCCAGTATTCGCGTTCGCGCAGCACGCGGGCCAGTTCGGCCACGTCGCCCAGGCCCACGTTCAGGCCTTGGCCGGCCAGGGGGTGCATGGCGTGGGCGGCGTCGCCGGCCAGGGCCAGGCCGGGCTGCACCCAGCGGCGTGCGCGCGACAGCTCCAGGGGCCAGCCGGCGGCCTGTCCCTGGGGCTGCATCGCGCCCAGGGCCTGGTCACAGGCGGCGGTGACTTCGGCGGCCAGGGCCTCGGGGGGCAGCGCCAGCAAATGGGCCGCGCGCTCGTGTGCCACCGACCAGACCAGGGCCACCGCCTGGCCGTGTTCGCCTTCCAGCGGCAGCAGGGCCAGCACCTCGCCCTGGTGGAACCACTGCCGCGCCACGCCGCCGTGCGGGCGTTCGGTGCGCAGGCGCGCGGCCACAGCGGTCTGCGGGTAGGGCTTGGCGTCGAATTCAAAACCGAAGGCGTCGCGGCTGGCGCTGCGCTTGCCTTCGCACACCACGGTCAGCGCGGCGGCGGGGCGCTCGGCCAGCACGTCGATGCCCGACTGGAAACCGACCGCCTGGGCCAGGGTGACCTCCAGGGCCGGCACGTCCACGATCCAGGACAGGGGGTGGCTGGGCGTGCCCTCGAAGCGCACCGAGGCCGGGGTGGCGGGGGCGTCTTCGGCCACCCACATGTGCTGCACCGGGGTGGCCATTTCGGTGCCGTCCGCTGCCACGCCGGGCCAGACCCGCAGGCCGTCCAGCAGCGCCTTGGAGCTGGCGTTCAGCGCGTACGCGCGGATGTCGGGCGGGGCGGTGGGGGCGGTCGGGGCCGGCTCCCGCCGCACCAGTGCCACCCGCAAGCGGTCGCGGGCCAGCAGCAAGGCCAGGGCCTGCCCCACCACGCCTGCCCCCAGGATGGCCACGTCGTACTTTTTGCTCATGCCGAAATTGTAGGAGCAAGGCCCAGAGGCGGGCACAATGGGCGCTCTGTTTGGAAGAGCCCCGCCATGCCCCACGCCGATGACGCCTTGCCCCTGACCCTGGAGCAGCTGTGGATTTACCCCGTGAAGAGCTGCGCCGGGCTGCGCCTGAGCAGCGCGGCCTTGCTCGACACCGGGCTGGAGTGGGACCGCACCTGGATGCTGGTGGACGCCTCGGGCGAGTTCGTCTCGCAACGCGAACTGCCGCGCATGGCCCTGATCCGGCCCCGCTTCCGCCAGGGCCACCTGGAGTTGCTGGCGCCGGGCATGCTGTCCCTGCGCCTGCCCTTGGACGCCGCCGAATCGCCGCGCCGCGTGCGCGTCTGGGACGACGAGGTCGACGCCTGGGACATGGGCGACCTGGCTGCCCAGTGGTTCACTGATTTTCTCGCGCCCGGCGCGCCGCAGGGGCTGGCGGCCGGCTTGCGCCTGGTGCGTTTCGACCCGGACGTGCGCCGCCTGTCGGCGGTGCACTGGACCCAGGGTGTGGAGGCGCCCAACCAATTCAGCGATGGCTTTCCGCTGCTGGTCTTGTCCAGCGCGTCCCTGGCCGAGCTGAACGGACGGCTCGCCCTGCTGGGCCAGACCCCGGTGGGGCCCGAGCGTTTTCGGCCCAACCTCGTGTTGGGCGGGATGGAGGCGCACGACGAGGACCGCCTGGCCGACATCCACCTGCGGGCCTTAGCGCCCGATGCCGCCGCGCCCGGGCCAGCGGTGTGGCTGCAGCCGGTCAAGCCCTGCGCGCGCTGCAGCATCCCGGATGTGGACCCGCAGACCGCCGAGCGTGGCACGGCCTTGAGCCCGGTGCTGCACAGCTACCGCCAGGACCGGCGGTTGATGGGAGCGGTGACTTTCGGCATGAACGCCATCGTCCGCCAGGGCGACGGGCAGATGCTGTACGAAGGCATGCTGGGCGCCGGCACCTGGGGTGTGTGGTGACGCGGCCCGGGGGGCACCGGCCGCTCAGAGGCGCTTGAGCACCCGGGCCTTGTCCAGCCGGATTTTCACGTCGTCCGAAGACAGGGGCGATTTCACGCTGTAGCCCGGCATTTGCGTGTCCCGTTTGCGCGGGGTCGACAGCGGCATGCCGTCCGGGTCGGCAATCGCCAGGGTCAGGGGGGTGTTGACCCGTTCGCCGCGGCGCACCACCACCGCGGTTTCCTCGCTTTTGAGGCGCACATAGCTGCCGGGCGGGTACATGCCCAGCTGTTTGGCAAAAATCGCTCCCAGCGGGCTCGATTGCGTCTTGGATTCGAGGTACAGGTTGCCCACCGCCACGTTGGGCATGAGGCCGCGCCGGCTCACCCGCGGGCTGATGCGGGCGATGAAGACGTCGGCCATGCGCAGCAGTTGCTGCACCGTGTCCGGTTGGCTGGACTTGCCTTGGGGGTAGCCGCTACCGTCTTGGGTTTCGTGGTGGTCCTGCACCAGGTCCAGCCAGAGCGGGTCGTCCACCCCCAGCCCGCGCAAGATGTCCACGCCCTGGCTCGGGTGCTGCCGGATGCGGTTTTTTTGCTCCTGGGTCGCGGGTTGCAATTGGATGGCCAGTTGGTCCTGCATGGCGGCCATGGCGATGTTCATGGTCAGCGCGGCCCGCACCAGGGCGTCCACGGCCGGCGGCTGGATCTGGGCCAATGGTCCGATCATCAGGCAGGTGACCGCGGCCGTCAGGGCGTGGGTGGCGCAATAGCCGTAGGAGCGGTCGGACAGCATCTGCACCAGCACGAACAGGCTGTCGTCTTCCTGGCCCTCCAGGGTCAGCTTCACCCCGGTTTCAATGAAGGCCAGGCGCTTGTGGAAGTCTTTGGCGTCAGCGCCCTCTTGCAGCAGCACCGCCAGGCGCCGACGCAGGGCCGGCCAGGCCTCGGCGGGCGCCGGATCGAGTTGGGCGCGCACCTCTTTGAGCACGGCGTCCGCCGAGGCGTCGGTCGGTGTCAGGGTGTCGGCGGTGCTCATGACCACACAGTTTAAGGGGCTGTTTGGCCGGTTTGTCACGCATTTAAAGATAAATATGAAAACTTGGGAAAGATTTTTTCAGGGCAGCCAAAAATCTGAGAATCAAAATAAGAAATATAAAAATCATTTTTTAAATATGAATTTTTGATCATTTTTGGGTGGCGTTCTGCGCGAGCGGGTCGGGCTTGCGCTATAAATCCTGTCACCCCTCTCTTCCGTGAAAGGCCGAACGATGTTGCACCCACAGGCGCGGGCATTGCTGGATGGAATCGAGGCGCGTGGGACCGTGCCCATGCACCGTTTGACCCCGACCGAGGCGCGGGCGGCCTACCGCGAGCGCTGCGCCGCGGCCCGGCCGGTGGCGCCCGAGATGGGGGCCACCCTCGACCTGCAGGCCCCAGGGCCGGCGGGTCCGATTCCTCTGCGGCTCTACCGTCCCCATCACGCGCCGGCCATGTCGCCGGTGCTGGTGTTTTTCCATGGCGGAGGCTTTGTCGTCGGTGGGCTGGACACCCACGACACCCTGTGCCGCGAACTGGCCCACCGGTCGGGGTGTGCCGTGGTGTCGGTGGACTACCGGCTCGCGCCCGAGCACCCTTGCCCCGCCGCCGTGGACGATGCATTGGCCGCGACCCGGTGGGTGGCGCAGCACGCTGTGGCCCTGGGGGTGGATGCCGCCTGTGTGGCCGTCGGCGGCGACAGCGCCGGCGCCAACTTGGCCACGCTGGTGGCCTGGCGGTCGCGCCAAGCCGGTGATCTGCCGCTGGTCTTCCAGCTCCTGATCTACCCTTGCCTCGACGCGCGCCGGGCCCTGGCCTCCCACGCCCGCAACGGCCAGGGCTATCTGTTGACCCGCGACACCCTGGCCTATTACTACGGCCATTACCTGCCCGACCCGGCCCAGGTGCACGACCCCATGGCCTCGCCCCTGCTCCTGCCAGATCTGAGTGGCCTGCCGCCCGCCCTGGTGCTGACCGCGGGCCACGACCCCTTGCGCGACGAAGGCTTGGCCTATGCCCAGCGCCTGTCCGAGGCGGGGGTGCCGACCTCGGTGGTCTGTTTCGAGCGCCAGATCCACGGCTTCATCCTCATGGGGCGGGTGCTGGACGAAGCGCACACGGCGGTGGACCTGTGCGCCGCGGCCCTGGCCCGGGCCTTGGCCTGAGGGGGCGGGTCTTACAATCGGCCCCCAGCATGGGGTGCGCGCGGCTGCGTGCCCCACCCCGGCGTCCCGAGGCCCCGAGCCCCGCCCGGCGACCGGTTTAACAAGGAAATTCCATGTCTCTCAAGTGCGGCATCGTCGGCCTGCCCAACGTCGGCAAATCCACCCTGTTCAACGCCCTGACCAAGGCGGGCATCGCGGCGGAGAACTACCCCTTCTGCACCATCGAGCCCAATGTGGGCGTGGTCGAGGTGCCCGATCCGCGTCTGGACGAGCTGGCCAAGATCATCAACCCCGAGCGCATCGTGCCGGCCATCGTCGAGTTTGTGGACATCGCCGGTCTGGTGGCCGGTGCCAGCCAGGGCGAAGGCCTGGGCAACCAGTTCCTGGCCCACATCCGCGAAACCGACGCCATCGTCAACGTGGTGCGCTGCTTTGAAGACGACAACGTCATCCACGTGGCCAACAAGGTGGACCCGATCGCGGACATCGAGGTGATCCAGACCGAACTCTGCCTGGCCGACCTAGGCACGGTGGAAAAGACCCTGCAGCGCAGCATCAAAGCCGCCAAAAGCGGCAACGACAAGGAAGCCGCTGCCCTGGTGGCGCTGCTGACCAAGGTGCAGGCGGTGCTGAACGAAGGCAAACCGGCGCGCACGCTGGAGCTGAGCGACCAGGAAAAAGTGCTGCTCAAACCCCTGTGCCTGATCACCGCCAAGCCGGCCATGTTCGTGGGCAACGTCAGCGAAGACGGGTTCGAGAACAACCCTTTCCTGGACCGCCTGCGCGAATACGCCGACCAACAAAATGCGCCGGTGGTGGCCATTTGCGCCAAGATCGAGGCCGAGCTGAGCGAAATGGACGACGCCGACCGCCTGGAGTTCCTGAAGGAGCTGGGCCAGGACGAGCCCGGTCTGAACCGCCTGATCCGCGCCGGCTTCAAGCTGCTGGGCCTGCAAACCTACTTCACCGCCGGCGTGAAGGAAGTGCGCGCCTGGACCATCCACATCGGCGACACCGCGCCCCAGGCGGCGGGCGTGATCCACGGCGATTTCGAGCGCGGCTTCATCCGCGCCCAGACCATCGCTTTCGACGACTTCATCGCCTACCAAGGCGAGCAGGGTGCCAAGGACGCCGGCAAGATGCGCGCCGAGGGCAAGGAATACATCGTCAAAGACGGCGATGTGATGAACTTCCTGTTCAACGTCTGAACCCGCGGAGGCGGTCGGCGCCGAGGCGGCAGGGCCTTGGGCGGGCCGCCGCGCCTTAAAATGCGGGACTTCCAAGGAGCGCTGCAGCGGCGTGCTCGGGGCCCAGGGCCCGGCGAGCGGTGCCGTCAGGCTTGGACCCTTTTGCCAACCGCGCTCGCCTGACAACGCCTTTGCAGGTGAGTGCCGTGCCCCCTACCGCCCCCAAGACCGTGAACCCTGACCACCCGGACCGCGCCGCCGTGCGCCCTGTCGTTGCGCCCGCCACCGCCGTGCCGCCCATGTTGCTCTCGGGCCTGGAACTGCTGGCCATCGACGACAACAGCCTGTTCGTCAACATCGGCGAGCGCACCAACGTCACCGGCTCCAAGGCGTTCGCGCGCATGATTTTGAACGGCCAGTACGAAGAGGCCCTGGCCGTGGCGCGCCAGCAGGTGGAGAACGGCGCGCAGATCGTGGACGTGAACATGGACGAGGCCATGCTCGACAGCCAGGCCGCCATGGTGCGCTTCCTCAACCTCATGGCGTCCGAGCCCGACATCGCGCGCGTGCCGGTGATGATCGATTCCTCCAAATGGAGCGTGATCGAGGCCGGGCTGAAGTGCGTGCAGGGCAAGAGCGTCGTCAACTCGATCAGCATGAAAGAGGGCGTGGACGAGTTCAAGCGCCAGGCCACATTGATCCGCCGCTACGGCGCGGCCACGGTGGTGATGGCCTTCGACGAGCAGGGCCAGGCCGACACCTACGAGCGCAAGATCGAGATTTGCCAGCGCGCTTACCGCATCCTGGTGGACGAGGTGGGCTTCCCGTGCGAAGACATCATCTTCGACCCCAACATCTTCGCCATCGCCACCGGCATCGAGGAACACAACAACTACGCGGTCGATTTCATCAACGCCACGCGCTGGATCAAGGCCAACCTGCCGGGCGCCAAGGTGAGCGGCGGCGTGTCCAACGTGTCGTTCAGCTTCCGCGGCAACGAGCCGGTGCGCGAGGCGATCCACACCGTGTTCCTGTACCACGCCATCCAGGCGGGCATGGACATGGGCATCGTCAACGCCGGCATGGTCGGTGTGTACGACGAACTGGACGCCGAACTGCGCGAGCGCGTGGAAGACGTGGTGCTGAACCGCCGCCCCGACGCCACCGAGCGCCTGCTGGACATTGCCGAGAGCGTGAAGGGCGCGGCCAAGGACGATTCGGCCAAGTACGCCTGGCGCGCGCTGCCGGTGCGCGAACGTCTGGTGCACGCGCTGGTGCACGGGCAAAACGAGTTCATCACCGAAGACACGGAAGAAATGTGGCAGGCTTTGCGCGCCGACGGTGGTCGCCCGCTGCACGTGATAGAAGGCCCGCTGATGGACGGCATGAACGTGGTCGGCGACCTGTTCGGCCAGGGCAAGATGTTCCTGCCCCAGGTGGTGAAATCGGCCCGGGTGATGAAGCAGGCCGTGGCGCACCTGGTGCCCTACATCGAAGAAGAAAAGCGCCAGTTGGAAGCCGCGGGCGGCGACGTGAAGAGCAAGGGCAAGATCGTCATCGCCACCGTCAAGGGCGACGTGCACGACATCGGCAAGAACATCGTCACCGTGGTCTTGCAGTGCAACAACTTCGAAGTCGTCAACATGGGCGTGATGGTGCCTTGCCACGAAATCCTGGCCAAAGCCAAGGAAGTGGGTGCCGACATCGTGGGCCTGAGCGGCCTGATCACGCCCAGCCTGGAAGAGATGCAGTACGTGGCCGCCGAGATGGAGAAGGACCCGCACTTCCGCGAACGGGGCATTCCGCTGCTGATCGGCGGCGCCACCTGCAGCCGCGTGCACACCGCGGTGAAGATCGCGCCGAACTACAGCGGCCCGGTGATCTACGTGCCCGACGCCTCGCGCAGCGTGGGCGTGGCACAAAGCCTGTTGGGCGAGGGCCGTGAAGGCTACCTGAGCGAGTTGCGCGCCGACTACGACCAGGTGCGCACCCAGCACGCCAACAAGAAGCAGACCCCGCTGTGGCCGCTGGCCAAGGCGCGCGCCAACAAGACCCCGCTGGACTGGGACGCCCACACCCCGGTGGCGCCCAAGTTCCTGGGCCGGCGCGTGTTCAAGAACTTCGACCTGGGCGAACTGGCCGCTTACATCGATTGGGGCCCCTTCTTCCAGACCTGGGACCTGGCCGGGGCTTACCCCGCCATCCTGAACGACGAGGTGGTGGGCGAGCAGGCCCGCAAGGTCTTCGCCGACGCGCAGGCCCTGCTGAAGAAGATCGTGGACGGCCGCTGGCTGACCGCCAACGCCGTGGTCGGCCTGTACCCCGCCAACGCGGTGAACGAGGACGACATCGCGCTCTACGCCGACGAGTCGCGCACCCAGCCGGTGCTGACCTGGCACGGCCTGCGCCAGCAGACCGAGAAGCAGGAGATCGACGGCGCGATGCGCCCCAGCCGCTGCTTGGCCGACTTCGTGGCGCCGCGCGCCAGCGACGTGGCCGACTACGTGGGCGCCTTTGCCGTGACCGCGGGCATCGGCGCCGAGCAGCGCGCCGCCGCCTTCGAGGCCGCACACGACGACTACAACGCCATCATGCTCAAGGCCCTGGCCGACCGCTTGGCCGAGGCCTTCGCCGAATGCCTGCACCAGCGCGTGCGCACCGACCTGTGGGGCTATGCCCCGCACGAGGCCCTGGACAACGACGAGCTGGTTGCCGAGCAGTACCAGGGCATCCGCCCCGCGCCCGGCTACCCGGCCTGCCCGGACCATTCGGTCAAACGCGCGCTGTTCGATTTGTTGCGCTGCGACGAGATCGGCATGGGCCTGACCGACAGCCTGGCCATGACGCCGGCCGCCAGCGTCAGCGGCTTCTACCTGGCCCACCCGGAGAGCACCTACTTCAACGTCGGCAAGATCGGTCGCGACCAGTTGGCCGACATGGCGCAGCGCCGCGGCGTGCCCGAAGCGGCGCTGGAGCGCGCCCTGGCGCCCAACCTCTGAGGCCGGGGGCTCTCACGGGCCCCGCGGACCAGGGGGCCTGCCTTCAGTGGCTGCAGTGGGCGCGCACTTCCTCGATGGTGGTCAGGCCCTGCAGCACCTTGAGGATGCCGTCCTGGCGCAGGGTGCGGAAGTGCCCGGTGGCCATGGCCGAATGCTGCAGCGCTTCGGACGTGGCGCGAGTCTGGATCAGGCGGCGCAGCGGGGCGTCCACCTGCAGCCATTCGTGCACCCCGGCGCGGCCCTTGAAGCCGGTCTGGTCGCAGGCCGGGCAGCCGGGGGCGTGGCGGTGCAGCAGGTGGCCGTCCTGGCCGTACTCGTTGCGCCAGCGCATGCGCAGGGCGTCCAGCGCGGGGCGCTGCTCGGCCGGGAAGCCGTGCAGGTAGTCCAGCAGCAGCTCCTCTTCCTGGGCGGCGTCTGCCGGCGCGGTCTGCACACAGGCGGGGCACAGCCGCCGCACCAGGCGTTGGGCCAGCACGCCGAGCAGCGAATCGGCGAAGTTGAAGGGGTCCATGCCCATGTCCAGCAGGCGCACCACGGTTTCGGCGGCGCTGTTGGTGTGCAGGGTGGACAGCATCAGGTGGCCGGTGAGCGAGGCCTCGATCGCCACCTGGGCGGTGTCCTGGTCGCGGATCTCGCCGACCATGATCACGTCCGGGTCGGCGCGCAGGAAGGCGCGCAGGGCCTTGTCGAAGGTCCAGTCGATCTTGGGGTTGACCTGCACCTGGCGCAGGTCGGGGTTGCTGATCTCGATCGGGTCTTCGGCCGTCCAGATCTTGCGGTCGGGCGTGTTGATGTGCTCCAGCACGGAGTGCAGCGTGGTCGTCTTGCCCGAACCGGTGGGGCCGACGCACAGCACCATGCCGTGGGGCCGCTCCACCGTGGCGCGCAGCTGGGCCAGGTTGTCCGGCGTCAGGCCCAGCTGTTCCAGCGGCAGCGGTTTGGCCGAGGACAGCAGGCGCATCACCACGTCTTCGGCGCCGTTGTGGGTGGGGACGGTGGCCACCCGCAGTTCCAGCCGGTGGTGGGGCGAGAACTTGGCGAAGTCGATCTTGCCGTCCTGCGGCTTGCGGCGCTCGGAGATGTCGAGCTCGCACATGATCTTGATGCGCCCGACCAGCGCCGCGCGGTAGGTGTGCGGCAGCTCCATGTAGGGCACCAGCCGGCCGTCCTTGCGCAGGCGGATGCGCACCTTGCGCTTGCTCGGGTGGGTTTCGATGTGGATGTCGGACGCGCCCTGGCTGTGCGCCTCGATGATGATGGTGTTGATCAGCCGCACCAGCGAGTTGTCGGACTGTTCGATCTGGCCGAGCGTGTCGTGGGCGTCGTCCGCGACCTCCAGCTCCAGCGATTCGAGCAGCTTGTCCGAGGACGTCGCGGGCGGCTCCTGCCCGGCTGGGGGGGCGCTGGCGAAGGCACCACTGTCCATGCCGAAGCGGGCGTAGGCTTCGGCGATGGTCTTGTGGTTCAGCGTGCCGCTGGCCAAGGCGGCCACCACCTTGGTTTGCAGGGTGAATTCCAGTTCGTCCACCATGCCGCGGCGCGACGGGTCTTCGGCCGCCACCACCAGCAGTCCGCTGCGCCACAGCAGCGGCACGATCTGGTGGCGCCGCGCCAGGTGTTGCGGCACGCGCCGCAGGGCTTCGGCGTCCAGCGGGAACTTGCCCAGGTCCACCACGGGGTAACCCATCTTGCGCGCCAGGGCCACGCGCAGGTCGGCGCGCGACAGCTGGCCGCTTTGCACCAGCAACTCGCCCAAGGGCACGCTGCGCTCGGTCTTTTGCTTGTCCAACGCTTCCTGCAGCTGCGCCTTGCTGACCAGGCCCAGGGCCGTCAGGGCCTCGCCGATGCGGACCATGGGCATGCGCGACTGTTCTTCCAGCGCCACCAGCAACTGCTCGGGTTTGACGATCTCCTGAATCACCAGGTAGTCGCCCAGCTTGCGGCTGCGCAGGTGCTCCTGTTCGCGCGCGGCCTGCTCCACCTGTTCGGGCGTGACCACCTGCTGCTCCACCAGCACCTGGCCGATCGCCTCGCCCACGTGCAGGTGGGTGTAGGCCTCGGTCGGGAAAAACACACGTTGCACCGCGTCTGCGTCGTTCAGGGGGGGGAACAGGAACAGGCCGTGCTCATTTTCGAGGTGGCCCATGGTGTCGCCGTGCAGGGTCTGGCCGTCCTTCAGGGTCAGGGCGTAGGGCAGACGGGTGCGGTAATCCAGCAGTTGGGAGTGGGCAAAATCGACTGGCTCGGTGGGCGTGGCCTCTGGCCGCAGCGCTTCGTCCAGGGTGATGCGGCGAAACATGTCGAAGCGCAGCGGCATCACCGCCCGCGACGGAGGCACCTGGATGTACGCGGTGTGCTCGGCCAGGTCCAGGGCCACGAGCAGGGGTTCGTCCACCCAGGCGCTGCCGGGCGCGGGCACGTCGGTGGTGGCCCGGTCGGGCTGGCCCGGGGCATCGGCCACGCGCAACTGGCCCCGCAGCGGGTAGCCGTCGGCCACGGCCTTCAAGGCCACCAGCCGGGCGTTACCGCCGTGGGCATCGTCGGCCCGACCCATGGTGGGAAAGCTCACGTGGGCGGTGGTCTGCAGGCCAAGCGCCCGGGCCTGTTCGGCGAACACCGGGGGCGTGGGCTGGTCGCTGCGCAGCACCGCGTCGCCACCGATGAGCTGGCGCGCGTCGCGGGCCAGGCCGGTCTGCAGGCGGTCGGCAAAAAAGCCCACGGCGGTGAGCGCGGCCACCGCCAGGGCGATGGCCAGCACCAGCACGCGCAGTTCGCCGGCGCGGGCGTCGCGCAACAGGGCGCGCCAGCCGATGGTCCAAAAGTGGGCGGTCACAGCGTTCATGGGCCCGAGGTTAGCGCAAACCCTGATCCGACGCCGGGGGCGGGGCATCCGGGCGTCGTGGCCCGGCAAGTGGCCTTACTTGGTGCCGAAAATGCGGTCGCCGGCGTCGCCCAGGCCGGGCACGATGTAGCCGTGCTCGTTCAGGCCCCGGTCCACCGCCGGGGTGTAGATCGGCACGTCCGGGTGGTGGCGGTGGAAGGTGGCGATGCCTTCGGGGCAGGTGACCAGGCAGACGAAGCGCAGCGAGCGCGGCCGGCAGGCCTTGAGCCGGTCCACCGCGGCCACCGCCGAATTGCCGGTGGCCAGCATGGGGTCGAGCACGATGACGTCGCGCTCGGCCATGTCCGACGGCATCTTGAAGTAGTACTCCACCGCCTGCAGCGTGTCGGGGTCGCGGAACAGGCCGATGTGGCCGACGCGGGCGCTGGGCACCACTTCGAGCATGCCGTCGAGGAAGCCGTTGCCGGCGCGCAGGATGGACGCCAGCACGATCTTCTTGCCGTCAATGACGCGGCCGGTGGTGCGCTCCAGCGGCGTTTCGATCTCGATCTCCTGCATCGGCATGTCGCGCGTGACCTCGTAGGCCAGCAGGGCGCTGAGTTCGTGCACCAGCTGGCGGAAGCCGCGGGTGCTGGTGTCCTTGCGGCGCATCAGTGTGAGTTTGTGCTGCACCAGGGGGTGGTCGATGAGGTGGACTTGGGGTGTCATGGCAAGCGGGGGCCGGCGGCCCCGAAGAAATGGAACGATGGCCGTATGCTACCGCCAGCCGGCCCCGGCGCGGGCACCGCCAGTGGCACCTGGGGCCGCCCGAGCGCGGGGCACAATGGCCGCATGACGCCCACGCCACACTCCCACCTGGAACAGCAGCTGCGCGGCAGCACCCACGCCCGCTTCTTCATCACCGACCTCGACGGCCTGTGCCGCGGTAAGACGCTGTCGGGCGAGCGCATGGCCGACATGCTGGTCGGTGGCGGCACCATCGCCAGCGCGGTGTTCGGCTGGGACGTGGCCGACGACCTCTACCTGCACGGTGTGGACTTCGCCGGCATGGGCACCGCGCTCGGTGAAATCGGCCTGCGCCTGGACCCGGCCACCGCGCGCCAGCTGCCCTGGGACGGCATGCGCTGGGTGCTGATCGGCGAACACCTGCAGCCCGACGGCACGCCGCTGCCGATCTGCCCGCGCCAGGTGCTCAAACGCGTGCTGGCCGAGGCCCAGGCCCTGGACCTGAGCGCCCAGGTGGGGGTGGAATTCGAGTGGTTCGTGCTGAGTGAAACCGAGCGCAGCGTGCGCGACAAGGGCTTTCGGCAACTGCGCACCGCCACCGAGGCGGTGAGCAACTACTCGCCCTTCCGGGTGGACGCGGTCAAACCCTTCGTCAACGAGCTGTTCGAATGGCTGCCGCAGGCCGACATCCACCTCGAAGCGCTGCACACCGAAGCCGGCCCCGGCAACCTGGAGGTGGCCCTGCGCCACGGCGAAGCCCTGGCTACGGCCGACCGGGCCGCGCTGTTCAAGCAGGCGGTGCGCGAGATCGGCCGCCCGCACGGGCTGCTCAGCACCTTCATGGCCAAGTGGTCCACCGCCTACGGCGGCTGCGGCCAGCACCTGCACCAGAGCCTGTGGCGCGACGGCCGCAACCTGTTCCACGACCCGGCCGCGCCCCAGGGCATGAGCGCCACGCTGCGCCAGTACATCGCCGGCCAGCTGCAGGCCCTGCCCGAGCTGTGCGCGCTCTACGCCCCCTTCGTCAACAGCTACAAGCGGCTGGTGCCGGGCATGCTGGCGCCGGTGCAGCCCAGCTGGGGCGTGGACGACCGCCACGCCGCCCTGCGGGTGGTGCCGGGCGGGCCGCGCTCGCTGCGGCTGGAAACCCGCACCCCTGGGGCCGACGCCAACCCCTACCTGGCCATGGCGGCGGCCATCGCCTCGGGGCTGCACGGCATCCGCCAGGGACTGGATCTGGACGAGGTGGTGCGGCAGAGCGCCCACGCCAGCCTGCCGCGCAGCCTGGAACAGGCCACCGAGCGGCTGGACCGCTCCACCCTGGCGCGCGAACTGCTGGGCGGGGCTTTTGTGCAGCACTTCGTGCAGACGCGGCGCTGGGAATGCGACCGCCACCAGCGCGCCGTGACCGACTGGGAACTGGCGCGTTACCTCGAAGTGGTCTGATCCACCGCGGGCGGCGGGACCACGTCGCGCAGCAGGCGCTGCGGGTGGGTGAAGCAGAGGAAATGCTGGTGGGTGGCCCGGCCCACGGCGCACAGGCCCACGCGCTCGGCCACGGCCCGTCCCATCTGGGTGGTGCCGCTGCGCGAGACCACCACCGGCACCCCCATCTGGGCCGACTTGATGACCATTTCACTGGTCAGACGACCGGTGGTGTAGAAAGCTTTGTCGGCGCCGTCCATCTCCTCCGGGTCTTGCAGCCACATCCAGCCGGCGATGGTATCGACCGCGTTGTGGCGGCCCACGTCTTCCACGAACAGCAGCGGCTCGGCACCGCGGAACAGGGCGCAGCCGTGCACAGAGCCGGCCGACTTGTAGACCGAATCGCGCTCGCGAATGGCCTTGAGCATGGCGTACAGGTCGGACTGGCGCAGCCGGGCCTTGGGCGGCAGGGCGATCTGATCGATCTCGTCCATCAGGCCGCCGAACACACTGCCCTGTCCGCAGCCGGTGGTGACCACGCGCCGGGCGGTGCGTTCCTCGATGGCTTCCACCCCGCCCCGGGTCTTGACCGAGGCGGCCCCCACCTCCCAGTCCACCGTGATCGATTCGATGTCGTGCACCGACGGCAGCAGCCGCTGGTTGCGCAGGTAGCCCAGCACCAGCCATTCGGGGTGCTGGCCCAGCGTCATCAGCGTGACCAGCTCGCGCTTGTCCACGTAGATGGTGAGGTCGCGTTCGGCCGGCAGGTTCACGCTGCGCGACCGGCCGGTTTCATCCACCACGGACACCGCACAGGTCAGCGGTGCCCGCGCCTGGGTGAGCCGGGGCAGGGCCGCCACCGGCGCCCGCTGCGGCACGGTGGCGGGGGACGAAGCCAACACCGTGGGCACGGTGCCTCAGTAGGTTTCGAGGTGCAGGCGGCCCTGCTGTTTCAGCTCGGCGCCCAGCGTGTCCCAGTCCAGGCCGGCGGCCTGGGCCGCGTCGCGCAGGGCCATCACCACGCCCTCTTCCATGCTCTTCAGGCCGCAAACGTAGAAGTAGGCGTTCGGGTCCTTCAGCAGCGCCACCAGGTCGGCGGCGCGCTCGCGCATCGCGTCCTGCACGTAGCGTTTGGGCTGCCCCGGCACGCGGCTGAAGGCGAAAGTGGTGTCGATGAAGTCCTTGGGCAGCTTCTGCAGCGGGCCGAAGTACGGCAACTCCTGCGGGGTGCGGGCGCCGAAGAACAGCATCAGCTTGCCGCCCTCGAACTTGCCGCTGGCGCGCAGGCGGCGCCGCCACTCGGTCATGGCGCGCATGGGGGCGCTGCCGGTGCCGGTGCAGATCATGACGATGCTGGACTTGGGGTGGTTCGGCATCAGGAAGCTGGCCCCGAACGGGCCGATCACCTGCACCGTGTCGCCCACCTGCAGGTCGCACATGTAGTTGGAGCCGACGCCGCGCACCGGCTTGCCGTCGTGGTCTTCCAGCACCCGCTTGATGGTCAGCGACAGGTTGTTGTAGCCCGGCCGTTCGCCGTTGCGCGGGCTGGCGATGGAGTACTGGCGCGCGTGGTGCGGCTTGCCGCGCTCGTCCAGGCCCGGCGGCACGATGCCGATGGACTGGCCTTCGAGCACCGGGAAGGGCATGGCGCCGAAGTCCAGCACGATGTGGTGGGTGTCGTAGTCGGTGCCGACTTCGGTCACGCGCACGTTGCCGGTGACGGTGGCCGTGACGGTTTTCTGCGCAGCCTTGGGGCCGTACAGGTTGGTGTAGGCGTGCGCGGCCGACCAGGGCGGCACCACCGCGCCGTAGGCGGCACTGTTGAAGGCCGGCGCACTGGCGCTGCCGACCGACGCCGCCTGGGCTTCCTGGGCCGCTGCTTCAACCTCGGCCGCGCTGCCACCCAAAGCGGCCAATTCCGCGTCGCTCAAGGCCGCGGGCAGCTCCATCCAGCCCAGCTGTTCTTCGATGGTGTAGGCCTTGACGCGCGGCATGGTGCGCCAGTTGTCGATGGAGCCCGTGGGACACGGCGGCACGCAGGCCATGCACAGGTTGCACTTCTCGGCGTCCACCACGTAGTTGTTCGAGTCGTGGGTGATGGCGTCCACCGGGCAGGTGGCCTCGCAGGTGTTGCAGCGGATGCAGATTTCCGGGTCGATCAGGTGCTGCTGGATCAGGGGGGATTCGGTGCTCATGGTCGGTCGGGTGGGGTGGGTGACAAACGGCGGCGTGGCCCAGCAGGGTAACGCATCTTCGGGACCAAAGAAAAGGGCCGGCCCTGCGCAATTTCAGGGCCGGCCCTCGGCCTGGGTGTCGGGCACCCAGTTCAGGCGCGTCAGTTGAAGCGCACGTAGTCGAAGTTCACCGGCTGGCGGTTGATGCCCATGACCGGCGGCGCGATCCAGTTGGCGAACTTGCCCGGCTCGACCACACGGCCCATCAGGCTGGCCACGTAGGCACGGTCCTGGTCGCTCGGCAGCCACTCGGCCTGCTTGGCATTCCACTCGGCGTCGCTCACCACACGGCCGTCCGGGTTGGCCTTGACGCCGGCCAGGGTGCCGATGTTGCGGTGGAAGGCCTTGTGCGGCACCTTCAGGCGGAAGTCGATGCCGGCCTTCTCGATGATGCGGTTCCAGCGCTCCACGCCGCCGACCGAGTCCTTGATGTAGTCGTCGCGCAGCACCTCGTTGAGGGCGTTGAGCATCGGCACTTCCTTCTCGACCAGGGCGCCGTTCTCGACCGCCAGGATCTTGTAGGTGTTGCCCTTGAGCACGTGGTCGTCGGTGCGCTTGCCTTCTTCGTAGCGGCCCTTGAGGCCCGAGCTGTAGAAGATGGCGGCGTTGGACGATTGGTCGGCGCCGAACAGGTCGATGGTGACGCTGAAGTGGAAGTTGATGTAGCGCTGGATGGTCGGCAGGTCGATCACGCCGGCTGCGCGCAGCTTGGCCACGTCGTCGGTCTTCAGCTCGTTCATCGCGTTGACGGTGCGCTGGATCACGCGGCCCACGCCAGACTCGCCCACGAACATGTGGTGCGCTTCTTCGGTCAGCATGAACTTGGTGGTGCGGGCCAGCGGGTCGAACGCGGACTCGGCCAGCGCGCAGAGCTGGAACTTGCCATCGCGGTCGGTGAAGTAGGTGAACATGAAGAAGCTCAGCCAGTCGGGCGTCTTCTCGTTGAAGGCCTCCAGGATGCGCGGGTTGTCGGCGTTGCCGCTGTTGCGCTCCAGCAGGGCTTCGGCTTCTTCGCGGCCGTCGCGGCCAAAGTACTTGTGCAGCAGGTAGACCATGGCCCAGAGGTGGCGGCCCTCTTCCACGTTCACCTGGAACAGGTTGCGCAGGTCGTACTGGCTGGGCGCGGTCAGGCCCAGGTGGCGCTGCTGCTCGACGGATGCCGGCTCGGTGTCGCCTTGCGTGACGATGATGCGGCGCAGGTTGGCGCGGTGCTCGCCAGGCACGTCCTGCCAGGCGGCTTCGCCCATGTGGTCACCGAAGTGGATCTTGCGGTCCTGCTCGGCCGGGTTCAGGAAGATGCCCCAGCGGTAGTCGGGCATTTTCACGTGGCCGAACTGGGCCCAGCCCTGCGGGTCCACGCTCACGGCGGTGCGCAGGTAGACGTCGAAGTTCTGCGAGCCGTCCGGGCCCATGTCCTGCCACCACTGCAGGTAGTTGGGCTGCCAGTGCTCCAGCGCGCGCTGCAGGGTGCGGTCTTCGCTCAGGTTGACGTTGTTGGGGATTTTTTCGCTGTAGTTGATGCCGGACATGAAAGTCTCCGAGGAACAAACGCGGTGGAAGTGGCATTCGGTTGCGGCGGGCTCCACCGGGAAACCCGCCGCACAACGATCCAAACAGGGTCAGACGCGGTTCATGTCGAACTGGGCCTTGTCGCCCTTGCCGTACACCTTCAGGGCGCCCTTGTCGCCGACGGCGTTGGGGCGCTGGAAGATCCAGTTCTGCCAGGCGGTCAGGCGGCCGAAGATGCGGGTCAGCATGTTTTCCTGCTGGGCAAAGCGCAGGTTGGCCTCCAGGCCGGTCAGGGCGTCGGGCGACATGGCGGCGCGCTGCTCCAGCTCCAGGCGGATCTCGTCGGCCCAGTCGATGTCGTCCAGCGCGGCGGTGACCAGGCCCAACTCGGCCGCGGTGTCGCCGTCCAGGGCGCGGCCGGCGGCGGCACGCACCGCTTCCATCGGGCCGGCTTCCTCGTAGAAGCGGCGCGCCAGGCGCGACTGGCCGTTGACCATCGGGTAGAAGCCGAAGTTGAAGTCGTTGAGCTGCAGCGCGGGCTGCTGCTCCGGGGTGTCGGGCAGCACCTGGATGTAGGTGCGGTCGGCGCAGAACGCCAGCTCGGCCAGGGTGCCGGCGAAGCAGGAACCGGCTTCGATCAGGGTGAACAGGCTGCGGCTGGACACGTCCAGGCGGGCCAGGGTGCGGCGCAGCATGCCGATGGTTTCGTTGACGAACCAGTGGTCTTTGTTGGCCAGCAGGATGGCGTCGCTGGCCAGCACGGCGGCGGCGTCGCCGGCGGTCTTGAGCACCCAGGTGCCGATGTCCAGCTCGTTGGTGCGCATGTGCAGGATGGCGTCGTCCAGGTCGCGGGCCATGGCCAGCGGGTACCACTGGGCGCCGGCGGCCACGATGGCGGCGGTGTCGGTCGGCTGGGCACCGGTGGGGGCCTTGACGGTGAAGGTGGCCAGGCGCTTGGCGCGGTCGATCTCGACCGTGACGTGGGTGTAGGTGAGCTTGTCGGCCTCGACGGTGCGCTGCAGCGGGGTCAGGGCCACGCCCTGGGCACCGGTGCCGGGGCGGGTGCTGCCGGCGGCCAGCTTCTCGGCGCGTTCGCGCACCACTTGCGGGAACTGTGCCGGCTTGGCGATCGCGTCCACCAGGCGCCAGTCCACGGCTTTCTGGCCGCGTGCGCCCTCCACGCTGGTGCAGAAGATGTCGGCCAGGTCGTGGCGCACGTGGCGCTTGTCGGTCACGCGGGTCAGGCCACCGGTGCCGGGCAGCACACCCAGCAGCGGCACCTCGGGCAGGCTGACGCTGGAGGAACGGTCGTCCACCAGCACGATGTCGTCACAGGCCAGGGCCAGCTCGTAACCGCCGCCGGCGCAGGCGCCGTTCAGGGCCGCCACGAACTTCAGACCGCTGTGCTGGGACGAGTCCTCGATGCCGTTGCGGGTTTCGTTGGTGAACTTGCAGAAGTTCACCTTCCAGCCGTGGCTGGACAGGCCCAGCATGAAGATGTTGGCGCCCGAGCAGAAGATGCGGTCGCGCAGGCTGGTGACGACCACCGACTTGACTTCCGGGTGCTCGAAGCGGATGCGCTGCAGCGCGTCGTGCAGTTCGATGTCCACACCCAGGTCGTAGCTGTTGAGCTTGAGCTTGTAGCCGGGGCGCAGGCCCGCGTCTTCGTTGATGTTCAGCGCCAGCGTGGCCACTTCACCGTCGAACGACAGGGTGATGTGGTGGTACTCGGCGGGGGTGGTCCGGTAATCGACGATCGGGTTCTGGCTCATGGGGACTCCTCAGGGGGTGGCGGGAAAGGCCACATGAAGGATGCTGCGGCCACGCATGAATAATACTGCATGCTCCGCGAAAAATCCAATGCATTTTAATGCATGCGATCGGTGTTTACCCTAGGTTTTACGCCGGCAGGTGCAGCAGCTGGCGCACCGCCTGGCGCAGCTGGGCAAAGGTCGGCTCCAGCGGCGCGGCGCTGGTGTCGAAGGTCAGGTCGGCCTTGGAATAGAAGGCCGAACGCCCTTCCAGGATGCGTTTGAGGTCTTCCATCGCCTCGCGGCTGGCGGCCATGGGGCGCATGTCGCCCTGGGCGGCCACGCGCTGCAGGTGGTCGGCCGGCTCGGCCTTGAGCCAGACGGTGGTGCAGTGCTGCAGCAGCAGGTTGAAATTGGCCGAGTCCGACACCAGCCCGCCGGGCGTGGCGATCACCACCTCGGGGTAGATCTGGATGGCTTCCTCGAGCGCGCGGCGTTCGTAGCGGCGGTAGGCGTTGGTGCCGTACAGGTTGTGGATTTCGCTGATGCTGCAGCCGGCGAACTGCTCGATCTCGCGGCTCAGTTCAATGAAGGGGTAGCCCAGGTCGGCCGCCAGCCGCTGCCCCAGGGTGGACTTGCCGGCTCCGCGCAACCCGATGAGCGCGACGCGGGCGCGGCTGCCCTGCACGTCCACGCCGCTGCCGCCGAACAGCTCCACCAGCTGCACCCGTGCGCGGCGCAACTCGGCCTCGTCACGGCCCTGCAGCAGTTCGCGGATCAGCAACCATTCCGGGGACGAAGTGGTCACGTCGCCCAGCAGTTCGGCCAGGGAACACTGCAGCGCCCGGGCCACCTGCAGCAGCACCAGAATGGAAGCGTTGCCGGCACCGTATTCCAGGTTGGCCAGGTGGCGTTCGGACACCTCGGCCGCCAGGGCCACGGCCTTGCGCGTCATGCCGCGGCGCGAGCGCAGGGTGCGCACCCGCTCGCCCAAAGCGACCAGGAACGGCGGGCGCTGCTCATCCACCCCGCCCACGGCATCGACCAGGCCCAGCGGGGCCGGCCCCACAGGCTCGGCCACGCCCGCCGGCCCTGTTTTGTCAGCCCACATCTGCGTCATATCATCACCATTGCCTGGGTGCAGCGCACACACAGGGGAAAACCCTTAAGAGCGCGCCACCGCAAAACATGCACTTTACTGCATACTACCGGGGACGCAAGATAGTGCATTTATAACGCCTTTGCCCCGCACTGACCAGTTCCTACCTGCATCTTTTTTCCACCCCATGACCACTCCCCTGCTCCCCAATTTCCTCGCTGGCCGCTGGCAAACCGGCACCGGCGCCGGCCTGCCGCTGTTCGACCCGGTATTGGGCACCGAACTGGTCCGCGTCTCCAGCGCCGGCCTGGATCTGGCCGAAGGCTTTGCCTTTGCCCGCGAACAGGGCGGCGCCGCGCTGCGCGCCCTGAGCTACGGCCAACGCGCCGCGCTGCTGGGCCAGATCGTTGAGGTGCTGCAGAAAAACCGCGACGCCTATTACGAGATCGCCACCGCCAACTGCGGCACCGTGACCAAGGACTCGGCGGTGGACATCGACGGCGGTATCTTCACCCTGGGCTACTACGCCAAACAGGGCGCGGCCCTGGGCGATGCGCAGTTTCTGCTGGACAGCGCACGCATCCGCATGGCCAAGGACCCGCTGTTCCAGACCCAGCACATCCTCACCCCCACGCGCGGCGTGGCGCTGTTCATCAACGCCTTCAACTTCCCGAGCTGGGGCCTGTGGGAAAAAGCCGCGCCGGCCCTGCTGTCGGGCGTGCCCGTCATCGTCAAGCCCGCCACCAGCACCGCCTGGCTCACCCAGCGCATGGTCCAGGACGTGGTCGACGCGGGCATCCTGCCCGCCGGCGCCCTGTCCATCGTCTGCGGCTCGTCGGCCGGGCTGATGGACCAGCTACAGCCCTTCGATGTGGTGTCCTTCACCGGCTCGGCCGACACCGGGCGCATCATCCGCTCCCACCCTGCGGTGGCCCAGCGCTCGGTGCGCTGCAACATCGAGGCCGACAGCGTCAACTCCGCCCTGCTGGACCCCGCCGCCACCGCCGACAGCGAAGCGTTCAATCTGCTGGTGAGCGAGGTGGTGCGGGAAATGACCGTCAAAAGCGGCCAGAAGTGCACCGCCATCCGCCGCGTGTTCGTGCCGCGCGCCCTGTACGACGCCGCCGCGCAGGCCATCGCCGCCAAGCTGGCCAAAACCACGGTGGGCAACCCACGCAGCGAAGGCGTGCGCATGGGCGCGCTGGTGAGCCGCGAGCAGTTCGACACGGTGCAGGCCGGCATCGCCCACCTGAAAACCGAGGCCGAGGTGCTGTTCGACGGCAGCCAGGCCGCCCTGGTGGACGCCGACCCCGCCGTGGCCGCCTGCGTCGCCCCCACCCTGCTGGGCAGCCGCCAGCCGGCCGACGCCGAGGTGCTGCACGCCGTGGAAGTGTTCGGCCCGGTGGCCACGCTCATGGCCTACGACGGCATCGAACAGGCCTACGAGCTGATCCGCCGCGGCGAAGGCTCGCTGGTCATGTCGGTTTTCAGCGCCGATCCGGCCTTCATCGCCCACACCGCGGCCGAACTCGGTTCCAGCCACGGCCGGGTGCACGCCATTTCGCCCGACATCGCCACGCTGCACAGCGGCCACGGCAACGTGATGCCGATGTCGCTGCACGGCGGCCCGGGCCGCGCCGGCGGCGGCGAGGAACTGGGCGGCCTGCGCGCCCTGAACTTCTACCACCGCCGCACCGCGGTGCAGGCCAGCACCGCCGCGCTCGACCAATGGGGTGCGACGGCTGTGGCCTACCAGCCCTGAAGCCGCCCTGCCCATCGACAACAACACCAGACCGGAGACGCCCATGAACGCCAGCCTGCCCGCCGCCCCGCCCGCCGAGTTCAACTTCGCCCAGCACCTGATCCGGCTGAACGCCGGGCGCAGCGGCAAAACCGCCCTGATCGACGACCGCGGCCAGCTGAGCTACGGCGAACTGGCCGAGCAGGTGCGGCGCATGGCCAACGGCCTGCAGTCGCTGGGCCTGCGGCGCGAGGAACGGGTGCTGCTGCTGATGCAGGACAGCAACGACTGGATCGTGGCCTTCCTGGGCGCGCTCTACGCCGGCATCGTGCCGGTGTGCCTGAACACCCTGCTCACGGCGGAGGACTACGCCTTCATGCTGAACAACAGCCGGGCGCAGGCGGCACTGGTGTCCGAAGCCCTGCTGCCCACGCTGGAGGCCGCGCTGGAGCAGGGCCCGCACGAGGTGCGGCACCTGGTGGTCTCGCGCGCCAGCCTGCCGTTGCCGGCAGGCCCGGGCTACACCGCGGTGGCGCTGGATGCACTGCTCGCCAGCGCGGCGCCCCAAGCCTCGCCCGCCACCACCCTGGCCGACGAGGCCGCGTTCTGGCTCTACTCCTCCGGCTCCACCGGCCGCCCCAAGGGCACGGTGCACACCCAGGGCAACCTGTACTGGACCGCCGAACTCTACGCCGAACCGGTGCTGGGCCTGACCGAAGCCGACACCGTCTTCTCGGCCGCCAAGCTGTTCTTCGCCTACGGCCTGGGCAACGGCCTGAGCTTCCCGCTCAGCGTGGGCGCCACCGTGGTGCTGATGGCCGAGCGACCCACGCCGCAAGCGGTGTTCCAGCGCCTGACCGGCAACACCCCGGCACTGGCGGGGCGCCAACCCACCGTGTTCTACGGCGCCCCCACCGGCTACGGCGGCATGCTGGCCCAGCCCGACCTGCCCGCCCGGGCCGACGTGGCGCTGCGGCTCTGTTCGTCTGCGGGAGAGGCGCTGCCGCGCGACATCGGCGAACGCTGGACCGCCCATTTCGGCGCCGAAATCATCGACGGCATCGGCTCCACCGAGATGCTGCACATCTTCCTGTCCAACCGCCCGGGCGACGTGCGCTACGGCACCACGGGCAAACCGGTGCCCGGCTACGAGGTGGAACTGCGCGGCGAGGACGGCCTGCCCCTGGCACCCAACGCCGACGGCAGCATCGACATCGGCGACCTGTATGTGAAGGGCCCGAGCGCGGCGCTGATGTACTGGCACAACCGCGAAAAATCGCGCGACACCTTCCAGGGCGCCTGGACCAAGAGCGGCGACAAGTACAGCCGCGACGCCGAGGGCTACTACACCTACGCCGGCCGCAACGACGACATGCTCAAGGTCAGCGGCATCTACGTCAGCCCGTTCGAGGTGGAGGCCACGCTGGTGCAGCACCCGGCCATCCTGGAGGCGGCGGTGATCGGCACCACCGGCGCCGACGGCTTGACCAAGACCAAGGCCTTCATCGTGCTCAAGGCCGGGCAGGCGCTGGACGAAGACGGCGTGAAGGCCTTCTGCAAGGAGCACCTGGCGCCGTACAAATACCCGCGCCAGATCGAATTCGTGGACGAACTGCCCAAGACCGCCACGGGCAAGATCCAGCGCTTCAAGCTGCGCGACCTGGAAGCGCAGCGCGCCAGCGGCCACTGAACGCACCCGCCGGCCCCTCGGCACCGGCCAGAGCGGGGGGGCCGGCGCGCCCCGGACGCTCAGTCCGGGGATGACAGGGCCGACTGCGGCAAGCCGAACACCTGGTCGAAACACCAGGTGAACACCACGGTGTAAACGAGAAAGAACAGCAGCAGGCCCAGGTCGGCGAGGAAGGCCAGCCACAGCGTGGTGTCCAGCCACCAGGCCATCACCGGCACCAGAAACACGGTCAGCCCGCCCTCGAACCCGAGGCCATGGGCCACGCGCCGCTGCCAGGACCGGCCCTTGACCGGCTGGCGCCGCTCCCAGCGCTCGAACAGGGTGTTGAAGGCGTAGTTCCAGGTCACCGCGATGCCCGAGGTGAGCACCGACAGACCCACCGCCGACGGCCCTGGCTCGTTGAAGACCAGGGCCAACGCCAGGGCCACGACCACGATGGCGATGGCCTCGTACAGCGCCACCTGCACCACGCGCCGGGTGCGGGGCCCCAGGCGGCGCCAGACAGGCGCCGGCCGGGCGGGCAGCGCGGGCGTCTGCACCATCAGGTGTCTTGGGAAATCTTGATGCTGGGGAACTTGGACGAAAAATCCTTGGCCTTGGCCGCCACCGTCAGCGCCACCTGGCGTGCCACGGCCTTGTAGATACCAGCGATTTCACCGTCCGGGTCGGCCACCACGGTGGGCGTGCCGCTGTCGGCCTGCACGCGGATCTGCATGTTCAGCGGCAGCGCGCCCAGGTAGTCCATGCCGTACTCGGCGGCCATGCGCTTGCCGCCGTCGGCGCCAAAGATGTGCTCGGTGTGGCCGCAGTTGGGACAGCAGTACACCGCCATGTTCTCCACCAGGCCCAGGATGGGCACGCCCACCTTCTCGAACATCTTGATGCCCTTGCGCGCGTCCAGCAGGGCGATGTCCTGCGGCGTGGTCACGATCACCGCACCGGTCATGGGCACGCGCTGGCTGAGCGTGAGCTGGATGTCGCCGGTGCCCGGGGGCATGTCCACCAGCAGGTAGTCCAGGTCCTTCCAGTTGGTCTGGCGCAGCAGCTGGTCCAGCGCCTGGGTGGCCATGGGGCCGCGCCAGATCATGGCCTCGTCCTTGTCCACGAGGAAGCCGATGGAGATGACCTGCACGCCGTGGTTCACCAGCGGCTCCATGGTCTGGCCGTCGGTGCTTTCCGGGCGGCCTTCCAGGCCCATCATCATGGGCTGGCTGGGGCCGTAGATGTCGGCGTCCAGGATGCCGACCTGGGCGCCCTCGGCCGCCAGGGCCAGCGCCAGGTTGACGGTGGTGGTGCTCTTGCCCACGCCACCCTTGCCCGAGGCCACGGCGATGATGTTCTTCACCTTCGGCAGCAGCTGCACGCCGCGCTGCACCGCGTGCGCGACCACCTTGGTCTGCAAATGGACCGAGACGTTCTCGACGCCCGGCACGCCTTTGGCCGCGGCGATCAGCGCCTTGCGCAGCGCCGGGTGCTGGCTCTGGCAGGGGTAGCCCAGCTCCACGTCGAAGGACACGTCGCCCTCCTGCACCTGCAGGTTTTTCAGGGCCCGGGTGGACACAAAATCTTTGCCCGTGTTCGGGTCTTGCACGGTTTGCAGCGCCTGCAGCAGCGCCTGTTGTTCGACGGCCATGAAAAAGGGTCTCCGCAATGAATCGATCGGTGGGCGCAAGTCTACCGCCTGGCTGCGCAGGGCCGAGAGCCCTCAGTAAAATCGAGGGCTTGCCCACAAGGACATCCACATGAGTCAGCGTCGTTTCTTCGTCACCACCGCCCTGCCCTACGCCAACGGCAACTTCCACATCGGCCACATCATGGAGTACATCCAGGCCGACATCTGGGTGCGGATGCAGCGCATGCACGGGCACGCGGTGCACTTTGTGGGTGCGGACGACGCGCACGGCGCGCCGATCATGATCGCGGCCGAGAAAGCCGGCATCACCCCGCAAGCTTTCGTGGCCAACATCGCCGCCGGCCGCGCCCAGTACCTCGAAGGCTTCCACGTGAAGTTCGACAACTGGCACAGCACCGACGGCCCGGAAAACCACGAACTGGCGCAACAGATTTACCGCGACCTCAAGGCCAACGGCCTGATCAGCACCAAAACCATCGAGCAGTTCTTCGACCCCGAAAAGGCCATGTTCCTACCCGACCGCTTCATCAAGGGCGAATGCCCCAAGTGCGGCGCCAAGGACCAGTACGGCGACTCCTGCGAGAGCTGTGGCGCCGTGTACGCCCCCACCGAACTGAAGAACCCGTATTCGGCGCTGTCCGGCGCCACGCCGGTACTGCGCACCTCCGAGCATTACTTCTTTAAGCTGTCCGACCCGCGCTGCATCGAATTCCTGGAAAACTGGACCGGCGAGGCCGGCCGCCTGCAGCCCGAGGTGCTGAACAAGATCAAGGAATGGTTCCAGAAGGACGAAGACGGCAACGGCGGCCTGGGCGACTGGGACATCAGCCGCGACGCGCCCTACTTCGGCATCGAAATCCCCGACGCGCCGGGCAAGTACTTCTACGTCTGGCTGGACGCCCCCATCGGCTACCTGGCCAGCCTGAAGAACCACTTCGCCAAAGGCCAGGCCGCGAACCACTGGCACGCGGCCTCGCGCACGGCCGAAAGCTACGAGCAGTTCGTGGCCGACCCGGCAGTGGAGCAGGTGCACTTCATCGGCAAGGACATCACCTACTTCCACACCCTGTTCTGGCCAGCCATGCTGCACTTCAGCGGCCGCAAGACGCCGACGCAAGTCAACGTGCACGGTTTCATCACCGTCAACGGCGGCGAAAAAATGAGCAAGAGCCGCGGCACCGGCCTGGACCCGCTGAAGTACCTGGGGCTGGGCATGAACCCCGAGTGGCTGCGCTACTACCTGGCCGCCAAACTGAGCAGCCGGGTGGAAGATGTGGACTTCAACCCCGACGACTTCGTGGCCCGCGTCAACTCCGACCTGGTGGGCAAATACATCAACATCGCCAGCCGCGCCGCGGGCTTCATCGCCAAGCGCTTTGGTGGTCAGTTGGGCGCCATCTCCGCCGACGGCGAGGCGCTGCTGGACCACCTGCAGCAAGCCGTGCCGGGCGTGGCCGAACTGCTGGCCGAGCGCGAGTACGGCAAAGCCATCCGCGAAACCATGGCCCTGGCCGACCGGGTGAACGAGTACGTGGACGCCAACAAGCCGTGGGAGCTTGCCAAGCAGGTCGGCATGGACGCCCGCCTGCAGGACGTGTGTACCGTCTGCATCGAAGCCTTCCGGGTGCTGACCGCGCTGCTCAAGCCCGTGCTGCCGGGGCTGGCCGCGCAGGTGGAAGCCTTCCTGCAATGCGAGCCGCTGACCTACGCCAACGCCACCACCCCGCTGGGCGCGGGCCACGCCATTGGGGCCTACCAGCACCTGATGCAGCGGGTGGACATCCAACTGCTGGAAGCGCTGTTCGAGCCGCCCGCCGCACCCGAACCGGAAAAAGTGGTGCCCGGCGGTGAGGAGATCGCCCCCACCATTTCCATCGACGACTTTGCCAAGGTGGACCTGCGCATCGCCCGCATCGACAACTGCGAGCCGGTGGAAGGCTCCACCAAGTTGCTGCGACTGACGCTGGACGTGGGCGAAGGCCGCACCCGCAACGTGTTCAGTGGCATCGCCAGCATGTACAAACCGGAAGACCTGATCGGCAAACTGACGGTGGTGGTGGCCAACCTGGCCCCGCGCAAGATGAAGTTTGGCGTGAGCGAAGGCATGGTACTGGCCGCCAGCCACGCCGACGAGAAGGCCCAGCCCGGCATCCACGTGCTGCACCCCTGGCCGGGGGCGCAGCCGGGCATGCGCATCCACTGAGCCCCCGACAGGCACCCGACCCACCATGCACCCCGAACTGCGCGGCTGGGTCGACGTGCAACGCACGCACCAGGCCAATGTGCGCCTGGGCCTGACGCTGGCGTTCGTCGCCGGCGCCATCAACGCTGGCGGCTTTCTGGCGGTGGGGCAATACACCTCGCACATGACGGGGGTGGTGTCCTCGGTGGCCGACCAGATGGTGCTGGGGCACTGGGACCTGGTGCCCGCCGGCCTGGCGGCGCTGCTGGCCTTTGTGCTGGGCGCCATGACCACGGCGTGGATGGTGAACTGGGGGCTGCGCCGCGGGCTGCACAGCGCCTTCGGCCTGCCCCTGCTGATCGAAGCCCTGGCCTTGCTGCTGTTCGGCCTGTTCGGCGCGGTCATCGACCTGATGGACACCTGGTTCCTGCCGCTGACGGTGGTGCTGCTGTGCTTCATCATGGGGCTGCAGAACGCGGTCATCACCAAAATTTCGCGCGCCGAAATCCGCACCACCCACCTCACCGGCCTGGTCACCGACTTGGGGCTGGAGCTGGGCAAGCTGCTTTACGTCAACCGCCACCCCGAACACACACCGGTGCGCGCCAACCGCGACAAACTGCGCCTGCAAAGCCGGCTGGTGGGCGGCTTTTTCATCGGGGCGCTGGCGGGGGCCTGGGGCTTCAAGCACCTGGGCTACGTCAGCACCCTGCCCCTGACCGGCCTGCTCCTGCTGCTGGTGTGGCGGCCACTCTGGGCCGACCTGCGCCGCCGCCAAGCCTGAACCCACGGCGCTGGCGCCCACCGATCGGCGATCGGTACAAACCCCAGGCCTCAACGCCCCCTGCCGTCAGGCCACATCAAGCCCGCCGGCGCTAACATGCGGCATGTTCGACCGACTGCCGCCCCTGGCCCCGTTTCGCCCCCGCCTCTTGCAGGAACTGCGCCACTACAACGGCGACCGTCTGGTGCGCGACGTGGGCGCCGGAGCCACCGTCGGCATCGTCGCCCTGCCCCTGGCCATGGCCTTCGCCATCGCCTCCGGCCTCAACCCCGAAGCCGGCCTGTGGACCGCCATCATCGCCGGCTTCCTCATCGCCGCACTGGGCGGCTCGCCGGTGCAAATCGGCGGGCCGGCCGGCGCCTTCATCGTCATCGTCTACGGCATCGTGGAACGCTACGGCCTGGCCAACCTGCTGATCGCCACCTGCAGCGCCGGGGTGCTGCTGTTCCTGCTCGGTTGGTTCAAGCTCGGGGCGCTGGTGCGCTACGTGCCGGTCAGCGTGGTCATCGGCTTCACCAACGGCATCGCGGTGCTCATTGGCCTGTCGCAGCTGCGCGATGCGCTGGGCCTGTCCGTGGACAAGATGCCGGCCGACTTCTTCAGCCAGATCCGCACCCTGGCCACGCACCTGGACGGCACCAACCCCTGGGCCCTGGGCCTGGCCACGGCCTGCGTGGCCGGGCTGTTCGTCTGGCCCCGGCTCTGGGCCAGCGAATCGGCCTTCCGCCAGAAGCTCGACCGCCTCGACGCCGTCAGCGCGCTGCGGGCCACCTCGCGGGTGCCGGCGCCGGTGGTGGCGCTGGTCACGCTCACCCTGCTGGCCTGGGCGCTGGACATGCCGGTGGAGACCATCGGCACCCGCTTCGGCGGCATCCCACAAAGCCTGCCGGCCTTCGATCTGCCCGATTTTTCCTGGGCCACGGTGAAGCTGCTGGTGGTGCCCACCTTCACCCTGGCGCTGCTCGGTGCGATCGAATCGCTGCTGTGCGCGCGCGTGGCCGACCAGTTGCACGACGGCCGCAAACACGACCCCAACCAGGAGCTGATGGCGCAGGGCGTGGCCAATGCCGTGGTGCCCTTTTTCGGGGGCATGCCGGCCACCGGCACCATCGCCCGCACCGTCACCAACATCCGCGCCGGGGCCACCTCGCCCGTGGCGGGCATCGTGCACGCGGCCACGCTGGCGCTGGTGGTGCTGGCCGCCGCGCCGCTGGCCCAGCACATCCCGCTGGCGGTGCTGGCCGGGGTGCTGCTGTTCGTGGCCTGGAACATGGGCGAGTGGCGCGAATTCGGCCGGCTCAAACAGTTCAGCAACCACTACCGGCTGATGCTGCTGTCCACCTTCTTCGTCACCGTGGTGTTCGACCTGACGGTGGCGGTGGAACTGGGCCTGGTGCTGGCGGTGGTGCTGTTCGTGCGGCGCCAGAGCGACATCTTCCGCGCCGACGCCACTGGCGGCACCGACACCGAACTGCACTACAGGCTCTACGGCTCGCTGTTTTTCGGGGCGGTGGCCAAGATCGACCCCATCGTGGCCGCGGTGGAACAGGCCCCGCAGCCGATGCACGTGGTGCTGGACGCGAGCCAGCTGGTCTCGCTCGACACCACGGGTCTGGACGCGCTGGAACAGTTGCACAAGGCCCTGCACAAACGCGGCGCCCACCTGAGCATGACCGGCCTGAACCCGCAACCGCGTTCGCTGATCGAGCGCGCCGGCTTTGCCCAGGCCCTGCACCCCCGGGAGTGAGCCCGCACCGCACCGGGGCGCCCCCGGCCGCCAGGCCCGCACCAGGCGCGGGCGGCGGCCCCGCGTAAACCCCGATGTCCAGGCCACACCCGCCGTGGCACGATGCTTGCTGATGTTTTTGCATCATGGATTCATGGCCTTGGGCCATCACCCGATCGGGAGAGACCGCTGGCCCCAGGCCAACGGCGCCGAAGGAGCAACCGCCCCGGAAACTCTCAGGCAAAAGGACCGGTCGGGCCGTTGAACTCTGAAGAGCGGCCGGAAGTCGTCACCCGGCCCACCGCAGGAGCAAGCGCCCCACCCCGCGTGGCGGCGTGAATCTCTCAGGTACCAAACAGAGGGGGCGTGTCTTGCACAAGGTGTGCAGGGCACCCCATTCCTCGACGTTTGGAGCCTGTTCTCATGAAATCGATCGCAGTCATCGGCGGTGGCATCACCGGCGTCACCACCGCTTACGCCCTGGCCCAACGCGGCTTTGCCGTCACCCTGTTCGAGAAACACCGCTACGCGGCCATGGAAACCTCGTTCGCCAACGGCGGCCAGCTGTCGGCGTCCAACGCCGAGGTCTGGACCCACTGGTCCACCCTCCTCAAAGGCCTGAAGTGGATGCTCAAGAGCGACGCACCGCTGCTGGTCAACCCCAAGCCCAGCTGGCACAAGCTGTCGTGGTTCGCCGAGTTCATCGCCAACATCCCGCACTACCAGCGCAACACCGTCGAAACCGCCCGCCTGGCCGTGGCCGCGCGCGAGCACCTGTTCGCCTGGGCCCAGGCAGAGGGCGTGGACTTCGACCTGATAAAAGCCGGCATCCTGCACATCTACCGCGACAAGGCCGGTTTCGACCACGCGGGCCGGGTGTCACAGCTGCTGGCGCAGGGCGGCCTGCCGCGCCGCGCCGTCACGCCCACCGAGATGCGCGCCATCGAACCCACGCTGGCCGGCAGCTACTACGGCGGCTACTACACCGAGAGCGACGCCACCGGCGACATCCACAAGTTCACCCAGGGCCTGGCCGCGGCCTGCGAGCGCCTGGGCGTGCGCACCCTCTACGGCCAGGACGTGCAGGCCCTGCGCAGCGACGGCCAGACCGCCACCGTGGTGGTGGGCCAGGGCGCCGACGCCCAGACCCACCGCTTCGACGGCCTGGTGGTGTGCGCCGGCGTGGCCAGCCGGGCGTTTGCCGCGCAACTGGGCGACCGGGTCAACATCTACCCGGTCAAGGGCTACTCCATCACCGTCAACCTGCTCGACGCCGCCAGCCAACACGCCGCGCCCACCGTCAGCCTGCTGGACGACGCCACCAAACTCGTCACCAGCCGCCTGGGGGTGGACCGTTTTCGCGTCGCTGGCACAGCCGAATTCAACGGCGCCAACAAAGACATCCGCGCCGACCGCATCCGCCCGCTGATCGACTGGGTCAACCAGTGCTTCCCGGGTGTGAGCACCCGCCAGGTCGTGCCCTGGGCCGGCCTGCGCCCCATGATGCCGAATATGATGCCGCGCGTGGGCCGTGGCCAGCGCGCCAACGTGTTCTACAACACCGGCCACGGCCACCTGGGCTGGACGCTGTCGGCCATCACCGCGCACACGCTGGGCGAAGTGGTGCAGCACGCCCACGGCACCGCCGTGCGGGTGCCCGGCGCGCCCACGGTGGCCCTGGCCCGGAGCTGAGTCCGCCCCCGCCCTGCCCGTTCCCGCTGCCCACGCCCCACCCGGCGTGGGCGGTCTGTCCCGCCGGCCCAACCGCCGGCGACCTTTCACGTCCTCACCCACAGGAATGTCCATGCAAGCGCTACACGCATTTTTCAACTGGCTCAACGGCATCGTCTGGGGCGTGCCCATGATCGTGCTGATCCTGGGCACCGGCTTCTACCTCCAGTTCCGGCTGGGCTTCATGCCCCTGCGCAAGATCGGCCATGGCCTGCGACTGATCGTGAAAAGCCGGGACCGGGGCGATGCCCGGGACGGTGAAATTTCGCCCTTCGCCGCGCTGATGACCGCCTTGTCGGCCACCGTGGGCACGGGCAACATCGCCGGTGTGGCGGCGGCGCTGGCCGTGGGCGGCCCTGGCGCGCTGTTCTGGATGTGGATGACCGCCTTCGTCGGCATGGCCACCAAGTACGCCGAGGTGGTGCTGGCGGTGAAATACCGCGAGGTGGACGACCGCGGCGAACACGTGGGCGGCCCCATGTACGCCATCAAGAACGGGCTGGGCCGGCACTGGCGCTGGCTGGGCACCGCTTTCGCCGTCTTCGGTGGGCTGGCCGGCTTCGGCATCGGCAACATGGTGCAGGCCAACGGCATTGCCAGCGCCATGCACAACGCCTTCGGGCTGGACACCTGGATCACCGGCGCGGTGCTGGTCGCGCTGACCGGCGCCGTGGTGCTGGGCGGCATCAAGCGCATCGGTGCGGTGGCCGAAAAGCTGGTGCCGGCCATGTGCGTCGGCTACATCCTGTGCGTGGGGGTGGTCCTGGTGATGTTCGCCGACCGCATCCCCGATGCCCTGGCGCTGGTCTTCCACCACGCCTTCAACCCCACGGCGGCAACCGGCGGTTTTGTGGGTGCCAGCGTGATGCTGGCCCTGCAAAAAGGCGTGGCGCGCGGCATTTTCTCGAACGAAGCGGGCCTGGGCACCGCCGGCATCGCCCAGGCGGCAGGCGCCACGCGCGACCCGGTCTTTTCCGGCCTCATCGGCATGATGGGCACCTTCATCGACACCCTCATCGTCTGCACCTGCACCGGCCTGGCCATCCTGGTCACGGGCGTGTGGGATTCGGGCCAGACCGGTGCCGTGCTCAGTGCCTCGGCGTTCGAAGCGGCCATGCCCGGCGTGGGCAAGTACCTGCTGGCGGTGTCGCTGGCGGTGTTCGCCTTCACCACCATCCTGGGCTGGGCCTACTACAGCGAAAAATGCTGGGGCTTCCTGGTGGGCACGGTCTGCGAAAAACCGTTCCGCCTGCTCTGGACCCTGGCCGTCTTCCCCGGTGCCGTGCTCAGTCTGGACTTCGCCTGGCTGGTGGCCGACACGCTCAACGCCCTGATGGCCATCCCCAACCTGATCGCCCTGGTGCTGCTGACCCCGGTGATCGTGCAACTGACGCGGGACCATTTTGAGCGCACGGCCCCCCTCGGCGTGACCCCCAGCGCGCAACGCGGCTGAACCCGGTCGGCCAGGGGCGGCGGGGCTGGGTAAAATCGGGTGCCATGAACCTCTTTGCCCGCCCCCACTACGTCTCTGACGCCACGCAGTTCATCGACTCGCTCAAGGCGGCCAAGCCCACGCTGGAAGCCGAGCAACGCCAGGGCCGCGCCTTGCTGTGGGACCGTCCGGTGGACCGCGGCTTCAACGCTGGGGCCAACGCCGCCCGCGTGGACCAGAAGCCCTACGTCTACCAGACCGAACCCAGCCTGCGCTGAACGCCCGCGTCTCGGCCGTCTCGGGCAGCATGACCACCGCCACCGCGCCGGACGCCGAGCTGCCCCCGGCCCCGGCCGACCTTCCCGACACCCTGCCCGAGGTGGTGGACCAGGTGGCGCGCGCCCGCCTCTACGGCGAGCCGCTGTTCGCGCTGCCGCAGGACCTCTACATCCCGCCCGATGCGCTGGAAGTCTTCCTGGAGGCCTTCGAGGGCCCGCTGGACCTGCTGCTCTACCTGATCCGCAAGCAGAACTTCAACATCCTCGACATCCCCATGGCCGATGTCACGCGCCAGTACCTGGGCTATGTGGACCAGGTGCGTGCGCGCAACCTGGAACTGGCCGGCGAGTACCTGCTGATGGCGGCCATGCTGATCGAGATCAAGTCGCGCATGCTGTTGCCGCCCAAAAAGGTGGCCGAGGGCGAAGAGGCCGAAGACCCGCGCGCCGAACTGGTGCGCCGCCTGCTGGAATACGAGCAGATGAAGCGCGCCGCCCTGCAACTGAACGAACTGCCCCAGTTGGGCCGCGACTTTTTGCGCGCCCAGGTACACGTGGAACAGTCGCTGGCGCCGCGCTTCCCCAACGTGGACCCGATCGACCTGCAGACCGCCTGGCGCGACATCCTGCGCCGCGCCCAACTGGTCCAGCACCACCGCATCAGCCGCGAAGAACTCAGCGTGCGCGAACACATGAGCCTGGTGTTGCGCCGGCTGCAAGGCCGCAAGTTCGTGGAATTCGGCGACCTGTTCGACCTGCGCAAAGGCGTGCCGGTGCTGGTGGTCACCTTCATCGCCATGCTGGAACTGGCCAAGGAAACGCTGATCGAGCTGACCCAGGCCGAAGCCTTTGCCCCGATTTACGTGCGACTGGCCTACACCCCCACCTGAGGCCCGCCCCTTTGGCCGCCCAGGCCGCCCCGGAATTGCCCATGACCGCCCCGACCCCACCGAACGCCCCGAGCACCGCCACCACCCGCCAGTTTGACGTGGTCATCGTCGGCAGCGGCCTGGCCGGCCTGAGCAGCGCCCTGCTGCTGCCCGGCCACCTGCGCGTGGCGGTGCTGACCAAGCGCACCATCGAAGACGGCTCCAGCGGCTGGGCCCAGGGCGGCATTGCCGCCGTGCTGGCCGACGACGACAGCTTCGATGCGCACGTGGAAGACACCTTCGTGGCCGGCGCCGGCCTGTGCGACCCGGCGGCCACCCGCTTCACCGTGGAACACGCGCCCGAGGCCATCGCCTGGCTGCGCGACCTGGGCACCCAGTTCACCCTGCACGACGGCGAACTGCACCTGACCCGCGAAGGCGGCCACAGCCACCGGCGCATCGTGCATGCCGCCGACGCCACCGGCGCCGCCGTGCAGCACACCCTGATCGACCGGGTGCACCAGGCGCCCAACGTGCAGGTGTTCGAGACCCACAACCTGGTCGATCTGATTGTGAGCGACAAGCACGGCGGCCAGACCCACGCGCCGCGCCGCTGCCTGGGCGCCTACGCCCTGAACGAAGAAACCGACCAAGTCGAGGCCTTTGTGGCGCCGCACACCGTGCTCTGCACCGGCGGCGCCGGCAAGGTCTACCTCTACACCAGCAACCCCGACACCGCCACCGGCGATGGCATTGCCGCCGCCTGGCGCGCCGGCTGCCGGGTGGCGAACATGGAATTCATCCAGTTCCACCCGACTTGCCTGTACCACCCCAAGGCCAAGAGCTTCCTCATCACCGAGGCGGTGCGCGGCGAAGGCGGCCTGCTGAAATTGCCGGCCCACCTGGGCGGCCACCGCTTCATGCTCGACCACGACCCGCGCGCCGAACTGGCCCCGCGCGACGTGGTCGCCCGCGCCATCGACTTCGAGATGAAAAAGCACGGGCTGGACTGCGTCTACCTCGACATCTCGCACCAGCCGCCCGAGTTTCTGCGCGAGCACTTCCCCAACATCCTGGCGCGCTGCGCCGAGCTGGGCATCGACATCACCAAAGAGCCGATCCCCGTGGTGCCCGCCGCCCACTACACCTGCGGCGGGGTGGTGACCGACCTGAACGCCCGCACCGACCTGCCCGGCCTGTACGTGGTGGGCGAGGCCAGTTGCACCGGCCTGCACGGCGCCAACCGGCTGGCCAGCAATTCGCTGCTGGAGTGCATGGTGTTTGCGCGCGCGGCGGTGCGCGACATGGCGGCCCAGCCCACAGCGGCCATCCCCGCCATCCGGCCGTGGGACGACAGCCGTGTCATCGACGCCGACGAGCACGTCGTCATCTCGCACAACTGGGACGAGCTGCGCCGCTTCATGTGGGACTACGTGGGCATTGTGCGCACCGACAAGCGGCTGGAGCGCGCCGCCCACCGCATCGCGCTGCTCAAGGCCGAAATCCAGGAGTTCTACAAGAGCTTCCACGTCACGCGCGACCTGCTGGAGCTGCGCAACCTGGTGGAGGTGGCCGACCTGATCGTGCGCTGCGCCCAGGCGCGCAAGGAAAGCCGCGGCCTGCACTTCAGCCGCGATTACCCGGACCTGCTGCCCGAGGCCCTGCCCACGGTGCTGGACCCGAACGCGGGCTGAAGGCCGCCGGGACGGCTGGGGCCTTGCGCCCCTGAGCCCCGTGGCGCCGGGAACGGGGCGCCCAGGCAGACCGTCTGCTGCGGCGCTTAAAGGACGGCGTAGCGCCCCGGCTTGTGGTTGATGGCGATGAACAGGTTCATCACCACCGCCGCCAGCACCGACCAGGCCACCCGCTCGGGCTCCACCACCGTGAGCGCCAGCAGCACGATGGTGCAATCGATGCCCATTTGCACCTTGCCTGCGCGCCAGCCCTTGGCCCGCTGCAGGTACAGGCTGATGATGGTGGCTCCACCCAAACTGGCGTGGTGACGCGCCAGGAACAAACAACCCGAACCCAGCAGCAAACCACCCAGCACGGCGGCGTAGGCCGGGTGCAACCGCTCGATGGCGAACAGCTGCGGCGACCACTGCGTCAACGCCGACAGCAAGGTGATGGCCAGGAAGGTCTTGAGCGTGAACTCGCGCCCCATGCGGCGCCAGGCGAACCAGTAAAACGGCAGGTTGATGAGAAAAAACCACTGCCCCAGCCCCCAACCGGTGGCGTAGTGCAGCACGAAGGCCGCGCCGGCCGTGCCGCCGGTCAGCAAACCGGATTGCGCAAACAGGATCAGCGCCAGCGACACGAACAGCGTGCCGGTGAAGATGGCCTGGGCGTCTTCAAAAACGGTGTGGGTGTGAATGGGTGGGACGGAGCTGGTCATGGCGCGGGGTAGATGCAGGCATCATGCCATGCGGTGCTGGGGCTACCACCCATCAGGCGCCACCTACCAAACGCCCACCGTATTGGGTGCCAGGCATCCATCTTCGCTCACCGTTCAGCTCAATCTGCACCGGGTGCGCTGCACAAAATCCCACTTTCACCGACTGGCCGAGGTGGTTTTGGAGCCGTTGCACAAAATGGTCATAAGCGATGGAACACTGGTGTGCCCCACGACCACTGCACCGCCGCTGCAAAGTGCTCCATCGACCGTCGGACAGGATCAGGAAGTAATGAGAACCCGTCGCACGCAGAACACCGGTCCGCCACTCCAATGCACCCCGGTTTTTTTCAAGGCACGCCAACCGGTCACGTCTTCTCTCATTGGAGTTCGAAGTGGAAATCAGCATGAAGGCCAAGAGGACTGCAAAAATAGGCCCTACCCCAATCAGCAGATACCACCGGAGTCCGTCATCGTTTGGATTTTTTGGGATTGACACGGGGTGAGTTGAATGGAAATGGGGTGACCTCGCCTGCAACACATTAAACCGCAGACGGAATGGATACATCCAGGCGATGTCCTTCCAGAGCGGATTCAGAACATCGACAGGAACGAGACATACAATCCGCACTGCTCCGGGGTGTCCACATGGTGTGGGCTGAGATGGCGATGCCGAACCCGCGAACTTGATCCGGTTCAGACCGGCGGAAGAAGAGCTGTCACATCCCGCGTTGCGTGGACACCCTTGCAGGCCCCTCGGCCCGCGTGGGGCCGCACACCGGGGCGACCTTCGGAGCACCCATCCTGCCACCGAAAGAGACACGCCCCGTGAACGCCCCCGCCGACAAATTCCTCGCCACCACCGCCCAGGTGGACTCGGCCGCCGTTGCCCCCCTGCCCAACTCGCGCAAGGTGTACGTTGAAGGCTCGCGCCCCGACATCCGGGTGCCGATGCGCGAAATCACCCAGTCCGACACCCCGGCCAGCTTCGGCGCCGAACCCAACCCGCCCATCTTCGTGTACGACTGCTCGGGCCCCTATACCGACCCAGCGGCGACCATCGACATCCGCGCCGGCCTGCCCGCCCTGCGTCAACGCTGGATCGAAGAGCGCAACGACACCGAGATGCTGCCCGGCCTGAGCAGCGCCTTCGGGCGCGAGCGCGCCGCCGACCCCAAGCTCGACGCACTGCGCTTCCCCGGCCTGCACCGCCAGCCGCGCCGCGCCCTGCCCGGCGCCAACGTGACGCAGATGCACTACGCCCGCCAAGGCATCGTCACCCCCGAGATGGAGTACATCGCCATCCGCGAGAACCTGCGCCGCCGCGAGTACCTGGAATCCCTGAAAACCGCTGGCCCCACCGGCCAGAAAATGGCCGCCATGATCGGCCGCCAGCACCCGGGCCAGCATTTCGGCGCCAACATTCCCGCCGAAATCACGCCCGAGTTCGTGCGCGACGAGGTGGCCCGCGGCCGCGCCATCATCCCCAACAACATCAACCACCCCGAGTCCGAGCCGATGGTCATCGGCCGCAACTTCCTGGTCAAGATCAACGCCAACATCGGCAACTCCGCCCTGGGCTCGTCCATCAACGAGGAAGTGGACAAGATGACCTGGGCCATCCGCTGGGGCGGCGACACGGTGATGGACCTGTCCACCGGGAAGAACATCCACGAAACGCGCGAGTGGATCGTGCGCAACTCGCCCGTGCCCATCGGCACCGTGCCCATTTACCAGGCGCTGGAAAAGGTCAACGGCAAGGCCGAAGACCTGACCTGGGAGATTTTCAAAGACACGCTGATCGAGCAGGCCGAACAGGGCGTGGACTACTTCACCATCCACGCCGGCGTGCTGCTGCGCTACGTGCCGCTCACCGCCCACCGCATGACGGGCATCGTCTCGCGCGGTGGCTCCATCATGGCCAAGTGGTGCCTGGCCCACCACCGGGAGAACTTCCTCTACACCCACTTCGAGGACATCTGCGACATCATGAAGGCCTACGACGTGGCCTTCAGCCTGGGCGACGGCCTGCGCCCCGGCTCCATTTACGACGCCAACGACGAAGCCCAGCTGGGCGAACTCAAGACCCTGGGCGAACTCACGCAGATCGCCTGGAAGCACGATGTGCAGGTGATGATCGAAGGCCCCGGCCATGTGCCCATGCACCTGATCAAGGAGAACATGGACCTGCAGTTGGAACAGTGCCACGAGGCGCCCTTCTACACCCTGGGGCCGCTGACCACCGACATCGCCCCGGGCTACGACCACATCACCAGCGGCATTGGCGCGGCCACCATCGGCTGGTACGGCACCGCCATGCTGTGCTACGTGACGCCCAAGGAGCACCTGGGCCTGCCCAACAAGCAGGACGTGAAGGAAGGCATCATCACCTACAAGCTGGCCGCCCACGCCGCCGACCTGGCCAAGGGCCACCCGGGCGCGCAGATCCGCGACAACGCGCTGAGCAAGGCACGCTTCGAGTTCCGTTGGGAAGACCAGTTCAACCTGGGCCTGGACCCCGACAAGGCGCGCGAATTCCATGACGAGACCCTGCCCAAGGACTCGGCCAAGGTGGCGCATTTCTGCTCCATGTGCGGGCCGCACTTCTGCAGCATGAAGATCACTCAGGACGTGCGCGATTACGCCGCGCAACAGGGCATCGACGAAACCCAGGCCCTGGCGCAAGGCATGCAGGCCCAGTCGGAGGCCTTCCGCCAGGCCGGCGGCGAGGTCTACATCCCGATCCACCAGGCCTGAGCCGCCAGCACACGCCCCCCAGACAGCGTCCGCCCCTTGCGGCCGGAGGCGCTGGGGGGCATGCTCCGTTCCATTCCCGATGGGGCCGCGGTTTGTATGCAATGGCAGGCCCGGCCTCTGTCACAATGCGCGCCGTTCCCAGGAGACCCCCATGTTCCGCACCCTGCTCAAATCCAAGATCCACCGCGTCGCCGCCACCCACGCCGAACTGCACTACGAAGGTTCCTGCGCCATCGACGAAGACCTGATGGACGCAGCCAACCTCTGCGAAAACGAACAGATCCACATCTGGAACATCAACAACGGCGAGCGCTTCGTCACCTACGTCATCAAGGGCCAGCGCGGCTCCGGCATGATCTCGGTCAACGGCTCGGCGGCGCGCCGCGCCCAGGTGGGCGACCTGCTCATCATCGCTGCCTTCGCGCAGGTGCACGAGGACCACGTGGCCCAGCACAGGCCGAAACTGGTGTTCGTCAACGACCGCAACCAGCAGGTGGAGCTGCGCGACAAGGTGGCCACGCAGCCGATGTGACGGCCGGGCTCAGTCCAGCGTGGCGGGAATCCAGCCGCGCAGGCTGTTGAGGAAGGCCCAGCCGGTGGCCCGGGGCAGGTCGTCGAGCCGCACCACCGCTTCCTGCAGCCGGCCTTCGGCCAGGGCCACGGCGCGGCCCACACCGTCGAGCAGGCCGCAGGCCAGCGGCGGCGTGACCCAGCGGCCGTCCAGCTGCACGGCCAGGTTGCCGCGCGAGCACTCGGTCAACTCGCCGGCTTCGTTCCACAACACGGTGTCGAACACCCCGGGTGCCGCGGGCGCCGCGGCGTCGTAGTGCGCCCGCCGCGTGGTCTTGAAGCGCACGAACTCGCCGTGCGCCTCGCGCAGGGGCTGCGCGGCCAGAG
>NZ_NWMV01000023.1 GCF_002837145.1 Macromonas nakdongensis
GCGACGAAATCGGACATGGCCTGCCCGGCCACCCGGGCCAGCAGGCGCGGTTGTGCCTCCAGCACCGTGACCTGGGCGCCCAGGCTGCGGGCGGACGCTGCCACCTCCAGCCCGATGTAACCGCCGCCCACCACGACCAGCCGGCTGTCGGGCCGCAGGCCCGCCCGCAGCGCGTCGGCGTCGGCCCGGGTGCGCAGGGACAGCAGGTTGCTGGGCGGGTGCTCGGGGTCCATGCCTTCGCACACCCAGGGGCGGGCCCGCCCGCCGGTACACAGGGCCAGCTTGGCGTAGGGGATGCGTTCGCCGTCGGTCAGTTCGACCGTGTGCGCTGCGCGGTGAATCGCCCGGACCCGTGTGCCCAGACGCACGCGGACGCCGGCGGTGGCGTAGGCTTCGGGCTGGCGCAAGGCCAGGGCCGCGGCGTCGGTCTGGCCCAGCAGGTAGGCCTTGGACAGGGGCGGGCGTTGGTAGGGCAGGTCCGGCTCGTCGCCGAGCAGCAGGATGTCGCCGGTCCAGCCTTGTTGGCGCGCGGCCAGGGCCAGTTCGCTGCCGGCGTGGCCGGCGCCGACGATGACAAGTCCAGGGGTGGAGTGCATGGGGCGTGGGGTGGGGTTCATGGGAGGGGGTGGGATCAGGCGTCCCACAGGCCGACGATGGACACCGAGCAGACGTTCTGCGACGGTTGGCCGCCCAGGTTGTGGGTGAGCCCGAGGCTGGGCTGGGACAGTTGCCGCGGGCCGGCGCGGCCCTGCAGCTGCAGGTACACCTCGTACAGCATGCGGATGCCGCTGGCCCCGATCGGGTGGCCGAAGCATTTGAGCCCGCCGTCGATCTGGCAGGGCAGACGGCCCTCGGCGTCGAAGGCGCCGTCCAGCACGTCGCGGTAGCCTTTGCCCGGCTCGGATAGCCCCAGGTCTTCCATGGTGACCAGTTCGGTGATGGAGAAGCAGTCGTGCACCTCGGTCAGGCTCAGTTGCTCGCGCGGGCGTTCCAGTCCGGCCTCGGCATAGGCCCGGCGGGCGGCCACGCGGGTGGTGTGGACGTGGCTGCCGTCCCAGCCGTTGCCCTGCATTTCCCAGCCGTTGGAGGTGACCAGCTGCAGGGCCTTGAACGCGACCGGGTCGCGCTTGCCCAGGCCGCGCGCGATGTCCGGCGTGGTCACGATCACCGCCGCCGCGCCGTCGGACACGCCGCAGCAGTCGTACAGGCCCAGCGGCGCGGCGATGATCGGGGCCTTGAGGCACTGCTCCTCGGTGATCGGTTTTTGCAGGTGGGCCTTGGGGTTTTTGGCGCCGTTGGCGTGGCTTTTGACCGACACGTGCGCCAGGGCGCGCTTGAGCAGGGCGGCGTCCACCCCGTGTTGGTGGCGGTAGGCGCTGGCCAGCTGGGCGAAGTTGGCCGGCGCCACCGCGTTCGGGTACCACTGCGGTATGTAGGTGCCCACCGTGGCCACGGGCAAGCCGGCGTAGCCTGTGTCCTTGAGTTTTTCCACGCCCAGCGCGATGGCGATGTCGCAGGCGCCGGCCGCCACCGCGTACACCGCGCCACGGATGGCTTCGGAACCGCCGGCGCAAAAGTTTTCCACCCGCGTCACCCCGATGTTGGGCAGCCGCAGCGCGATGCCCATGGGCGTGCCGCCGCGGCCGGTGCCGACGTCGTCCATGTGGGTGGAAAACCAGGCGGCGTCGAGCTGTTCGGGGGCGATGCCGGCGTCGGCCATCGCCTCGGTGTAGGCCTCGACCATGAGGTCCTCGGGGCTGGCGTTCCAGCGCTCGCCGAACTGCGAGCAGCCCATGCCGAGGATGACGACTTTGTTCTTGATGCCTGTGGCCATGGGGGCTCCCGTCAGGGTTGGGAAGGAACGTTGCGCACCGGGGTGGCTTTCCAGAAATAGCGGGTGAAGCCGCGCCGGTCGTCCACGTCTTTGATGCGGAACACCAGGTCCATGGCGGTGCCGGTGTCCACCTCGCCCACGTCCAGGTCGGTGAAATCCATCAACAGGCGGCCGCCGCCTTCGAAGTCGATCTGGCCGTAGTGGTGCGGTGGCGCCGGGTGCCAGGACAGGTATTCGGCCGACCAGCTCAGCACGCGCGCGGCCCGGTCGGCCAGCGGGTGGGGTTCCTGGGTGTCCAGCAAGGGCTGGCCGGGGTCGAGCGAGAGCCGGCTGGGCGGGAAGTGCACGCTGCCGCTGACCCGGCAACGCCCGCCCACCAGACCGAGCAAGGCGCTGCGGTGCCGCCAGGCGGTGCTGAGGGCGGTTTTTTTGTCCTGCTCGCCGCGCATGCCGCGCTCCAGGGCCAGGAGCCCTTTGAAGGCCAGAAATTTGCTGTAATGCCGCTCCGGGGTGCCGCGTGCCAGCCACCCGGACACACCCCGCGCCGGGCGGAAGGCGCGCACCGCCTCGGTGACCCGAAACACCAGGGCCTCGGCCCCGCTGCCGAACTGCGCCACCACAACCACCGCGCCGGGTTGGGCCCGCTCCAGCGTGTGGGCCAGCATCAACAGGGCGTGTGGCGTGCCGGTGTCGCCCACGCTCTGGGCCAGGTTGTCCACCACCGCACCCGCCGGCAGACCGCAGGCCTGTGCCAGCTGCGCGTCCAGCTTGGCAAAGGGGGTGGGGCAGATGAAATGGTCCACCGCGGACGGGGCCACCCCGGCGTGGGCCAGCGCCTGGCGGATCGCCTGGGGCACGAGGCGGCCCACGCCTTCTTCGCGCACCCAGCGCTCTTCCCAGTGGTAGTCCACCGTCGCGCCCGTGGCCCGGAAGTGGTCGATGAAGTCCACCGACACGGTGCCGCTGCCCAGCCATTCGGCCAGCACCGGTCCGTCGCCCAGCACCAGCGCGGCGGCGCCGTCGCCGTAATCCAGTTCCTGGGTGCTGCCCGCCCGGGTTTGGCGCTGGTCCGCCGCCAGCACCAGGGTGTGGCCCAGCCCGGCCCGTGCCCGGGCCAGGCCCTGGGACACCGCCGACAGCCCGATGCGCGGTGTGCCGCAGAGGTCCAGGGTTTCGATCGATTCGTCCAGCCGCAGGGCACCGGCGGCGATACCGGCGTTCAGGCGTTCGGCAAAGGGCAGGGTGTTGGAGGCCAGCAGCAGCCCGCGCAGGTGCTGGCGCTCCGCGCCCAGGCAGTCCCGGGCGGCGGCCACGGCCAGGGTCACGCTGTCTTCGTCCCAGTTGGCCACAGAGCGGCTGCCCTGGCGGCCGCACAGGTGCGGGGCGTACCAGGCGTTGGCCTCGGTCACGGCCTGGCGCAGCAGCCGCAGTCGGGGGATGTAGCCGCCGTAGGCGGTGATGCCGATCATGTCGGACTCCTTGTGGGGGTGGGCGCCACACCCAGGTGTGTGGCCAAAAACCGCCCGCCGGCGGCGAGGGCCAGGCGGGCATCGGGGAGGTCGGCGGGGTACTGCTGGAACACGTGGACCATGCCGGGCCAGATCTGGCACTGCGCCTGGCCGCCAGCCTCGCCCACCCGCTGCGCCAGGTCTTCGGAGTCGCTGACCAGCGTTTCGCGCTCGCCCACCTGCAACAGCAGGGGCGGCAGCGCGCCCAGGGCGTCGGGCGCGGCCAGCAGCGGCGAGGCCATCGGGTCGCGCGGGTTGTGGGCCTGGCCCAGGTAGTTCCGCGCCAGCGCCAGCATCATGGGCCGCTGGTGGATCGGGTCCAGCGCCGCCCGTGTGGTGTAGCTGCTGCCGGAGGCGGTCATGTCCGTCCACGCGGACATGACCCAGGCGGCCGCCGGCCTGGGCTGGCCGGCGCCTTGCAGCGCCAGCAGCAGGGCCAGGGCCAGGCCGCCACCGGCCGAGTCGCCGGCCACGGCGGTGTGTGGGCCGGTCACGCCCTGTGCCTGCAGCCAGCGCATCACCGCCAGCCCGTCTTGCACCGGCGCGGGGTAGCGGTGTTCGGGCGTCATCCGGTAGTCCACGCCCAACACCCGCACCCCGCTGGCCGCGGACAGCGCTGCCATGAGTTCGCGGTGCGAAGCGAGCGAACCGACCTGGAACCCGCCGCCGTGCAGGTAGACCACGGTGCGGTCGCTGCGCGTGTCCGGGGCCTGCACCCACGCGCAGCGCACGCCGCCGGCATCGACCGGCGTCACCGTGGCGTCCACCGGGGTGTCGAACAGGGCGTCCCAGTCGGTCCGCATCTGGGCCACGGGGGTGTCGCGGCCCCAGCGGGCGTAGGTGGCGCGGACGCGTGCGACCACGGCCTCCACCGGGTCGGGGTGGGGCCGGCTCATGCGCCGCACCCCATGCCGCCCGACACGCCCAAGGCCTCGCCGGTGATGAAGCCGGCCGCCTCGGAGGCCAAAAACGCCACGGCCGCGGCGACCTCGTCTGGGGTGCCCAGGCGGCCGGCCAGGGTGGCGCCGGTCATCGCGTGCAACAACTTCTCGCCTTGGGCGGCCACCCCCCGGTGCACCATCGGGGTGTCGATCGGCCCCGGCGCGACCACGTTGGCGGTGATGCCCTGCCGCCCGTTTTCACGGGCGATCGAGCGGGTGAACGCGATCACCCCGCCCTTGGCGGCGGCGTAAACCGCTCCGCCCCGGGAGCCGAGGCGCCCGGCCTCCGAGGCGACGTTCACGATGCGGCCATAGCCCGCCGCTTGCATCGCTGGCAACACGGCGTGGGTGGTGTTCAGCACCGCCTCCAGGTTGACGGCCAGCAGGCCCCGCCAGTCGGCTGGGGTGGTGTGGGTGAAGAAGGCGTGCTGGTCGGCCCCGGCGGCGTTGACCAGCACGTCGAACGGCCCGTGGGCCTCGACCGCCGTGCGCACCCGCTCAAAGTCGGTCACGTCCAGCGCAACCGCGGTGGCGTCGCAGGTCGCGGCGCGGCGCTCGGCGGCTTCGCCGTCCAGGTCGGCCAGCACCACCGCCAGGCCTTGCTGCCGCAAGCGCTGCACCACCGCCCAACCGATGCCACTGGCCCCACCCGTCACCAGTGCGCGGCGCAGTGGCGGGTGGCTTGCGTTCGGGGTGGCCATTCAGCGCCCCGTGAAAATCGGGGACCGCTTTTCGATCACGGCCGACAGGCCCTCGCGCGCGTCGGCCGTGCCCGACAGGCGCGCTTGGGTGTGGTTTTCTTCGGGCATGGCCTGCTCCACCCCTTGGCCCAGACCGCTCCACAGCAGGCGCTTGGTGTTGGCCAGCGCCGCCGGCGCGCCCTGCGCCAGTTGTTGCGCCAGGGCCAGCGCCTCGGCGTGCAGGCGGTCGTCGGCCACCACCCGGGTCACCAGGCCCATGGCCAGCGCCTCGGCGGCGCCGATCACGGGGTTGAGCATCAGGATTTCGGTGGCTTTGCGCAAGCCGACCAGCTGTGTCAGGGTGACCGACACGCCCGCGTCCGGCACCATCGCCACCCGGGTGGCGCCGGCCAGGAATTTGGCCGATTCGCCCGCCACCACGAAGTCCGACGAGCACACCAGCCCCATGCCGCCGCCGCCGGCGGCAAAGCCCTGGACCGCGGTCACGACCGGCGGGTTCAAACGGATCAGCAGCGACGCGACCGCCTGCAGCGCCGAGGTGACGACGCGGATGTAGTCCGGCAAGGCCTCGCCTTTGGCCAGGAAGGTGTGCACGTCGCCCCCGGCGCAGAAGTTTTTGCCTTCGCCGGTGAGCAGCACGGCCCGCACGCGCCCGTCGCCGTGCACCTGCAGCAGTGCGTCGTGCAGGGCGCGCAGCAGCGCCAGGTCCATGCCGTTGGCCGAGCCGGGGCGGTTCAGGTGCACGTGGGCCACGCCGTCGGCGTCTGTGTGCAGCAGCACGGGACCGTCGGCGATGGAGGTGTCGGGGGGCGGAGGGAGAGAGGTGGGCATGTGCGTCCAGTCTGGGGGGTAAGACAGGGGCCGATGGCTCGGCCGCCGAGGCCTGCGCGGGGGGCAGTCGGGCGGCCGGGATGTCGTCTCCTGTGGGTGTTTTTTGGTGGGCCTGTGTGCAATAATAGTCCGACAGGACGGACTATGTCAACACCGGGTGCTGCACCCATTTCGCCAGGAGACACCATGCCAAAAATTGTTTTTGTTGACCACTTGGGCCAGCGCTACGAGACCGAAGCCCCCGTTGGGCGCAACCTGATGCAGGTGGCCCTGGACAACGCGGTGCCCGGCATCCTGGGCGACTGCGGCGGCGCCTGCAGCTGCGCCACCTGCCACGCTTACATCGACCCGGCCTGGAGCGCGCATTTGCCCGACAAGTCGGCCACCGAAACCTTCATGTTGGAGGCGGTGCTGGACGAGCGCCCCACCAGCCGCCTGTGCTGCCAGATCAAGGTGCAGCCGGCGCTGGACGGCCTGTGTGTGGAGCTGCCGGCCGAGCAGGCCTGAACTCGCCGCCCAGGCCTGGTGGCGGGCCGGTGTGCGCTTCAGCGCCCGGTGAAGCGCGGCGGGCGTTTGGCCTGGAACGCCGCCAGGCCCTCGCGCATGTCGTGGCTGGACTGGTGGGCGCGCAGCGTCTCGGCCTCCAGCTGCAAGGCCGCGTCCAACGGGCGTTGCAGGCCGTCGTGGACCAAGGCCTTCATGCGCCGCAATCCCAAGGGGCTTTTGGCGTTGATGCCGGCCACCAGGCGGGCGGTCACGGCGAGGAGCTGCGTGTCCTCCACCACTTCGTTCACCAGCCCGGGGCCGACCAGTGCCTCGGCCGGCACGGTTTCACCGGTGAAAAACAGGTGCTTGGCCCGGTTCGGGCCGACCACACGGGGCAAGCGCGCCGAGGCACCCGCCCCGGGGATCAGACCGTGGTTGGCGTGCCCATCGCCCAAGCGCGCGCTGTGCGCCGCCAAGACCAGGTCGCAGCACAAGATCAGCTCCAGACCACCTGCCAGCGCCAGTCCATTGACCATGGCCACCACGGGTTTGGGCAAGCGTTCCAGGCGGTTGAAGGTCGCGTTCAAGCGTGCCAGAAAGTTGTCGGTCTGGCCTTCGGCCTGCAGGGCCTTCAGGTCGGCACCGGCACAAAAGGCCCGTCCGCTGCCGGTGATGACCACCGATTGCACGGACGCGTCGTCTTCGGCGCTGACCAGTGCCGCATCCAGGGCAGCCACCAGCGCGCCATCCAAGGCGTTCAAGGCGTCCGGCCGGTTCAGGCGGAGCCACAGGGTGCCTTCGCGGCGTTCGACAAGCAGGCAATCAGGCACCATGGCGACTCGGGCGTGCAAAACTGTCAGGTTAAACGACCCCTCCAGTTTTTCCAAGTCCTGTGTGGGTTGAGGTAGCCGGTGGTTATCCTCGGGGCTGTGGACAGGCCCCTTGCCGGTGGCGCCCCATGCCCTGGTCAGGCGGCGGTGCGCCTTCGAGGGATGGATTTTCTTTGAGAGTTGGGTGGAACACGGTGGAATTTGGCAGCGACAACCAGAGCGGATGCTCCGAGCGTGTGATGCACGCGCTGGCCCAGGCCAACCAGGGTGCCTCATCGGGTTACGGCCACGATGCCTGGACCGAGAGGGCGGTGGCCCGTTTGCGCGAAGTCTTTGAAACCGACCTGGAGGCGTATTTCGTCGCCAGTGGCACGGCCGCCAATTGCATCGCCTTGGCGGCCATGGTCCGACCCTGGCAGCTCGTGCTGGCCCATGAACAGGCGCACGTGGCCGTGGACGAATCCACCGCCCCGGAATTTTTCACCGGGGGCGCCCGCACGGTGGGGGTGCCCAGTGACGGTCCTCGGCTGCTGGCCGCGGATCTGCAAGCCCACCTGGCACGGCAGGGCCAGGACATGCCGCACAACCCGCAGGCCGGGGCGGTCAGCATCACCCAGGCCACCGAAGCCGGGCTCGTCTACCGCGTGGAGGAAGTGGCCGCGCTGACCGCCGTGGCCCACGCGCATGGACTCCCGGTGCACATGGATGGCGCGCGCTTTGCCAATGCGGTCGCGGCCCTGGGGGTTTCGCCGGCCGCAGCCACCCACCGGGCGGGGGTGGATGTTATGACCCTGGGCGCCACCAAAAACGGGTGCATGGGCGTGGAGACCATCGTCGTCTTCAACCGCGCGCTGTCTGCCCCCATCCAGCACATTCGCAAACGTTCCGGCCATTTGCTGTCCAAGAGCCGCTTTCTGGGCGCACAGATCCACGCCTGGCTGGAGGACGGGCATTGGTTGACGCTGGCCCGTCAGGCCAACCGGCAGGCCCAGCGGCTGTCGTCGGGCATGGTGGCCTTGCCCCAGGTGGGCCTGGCCTGGCCCACCGAAGCCAACGAGGTGTTTCTGCGCATGCCCCGGTGCTTGGCCCAGGGCTTGCGGCAGGCCGGAGCCCATTTTTACGACTGGAATCCCGCCGCCCTGCCCAGCGGGCACCGCCTGGGGGACGATGAGGTCTTGGTGCGCCTGGTCGCTTCGTTCGCCACCAGCGATGCAGACGTCGAAGCGCTGCTCGACTGTGCCACGCGCTGGGTCCGCCGCTAGCCAGGTCGGGCGGGGCACGCCCGCGCCACTGCCACCGTGCCCGTGCCGGCGGCCGAAGTCAGCAGGGCGGTAAGCCTGGCAGGCCACCAGCGGGCCAGGCCGTTGGCCACTGGCAGTGCAACCAACCAGCCCACAACCAGGATGCCGCCGTGGTCGGGAGTGTCCGAATTTTTTGTGTCAACGGGTCGGACACCGGTTCACGCAGAGGCGGTCCAAGACCCGTGCATGTGCCATCGGTGCAAGGTGCTTGTTCGGATCGACGCGGCTGAAGGGGGCTCTGGCTGGCTGTGTGCCTGCAGCGCGCGCAGCCCGATGCCCGGATCTTGTTGTAAAACTCGGAATTCGACCCGCCGCCCCACAATGCCGGTCGCTGCGCCACCGCCGGAACGGCGTCATACACCACTGGAGCTTGCATGAACAAACGTGATTTCCTGAGTGCTTCTGCCCTGATCGGGGTTGGCAGCTTGCCGTCCACGCCTGCGCTGGCTGCCACGGCCAGGCCAGGCCCGACCCTGTTGACCGTGGGCGGTTTGGTGCCCAAGGGCAATCGGCCCGCGTTGGACCCGGAGCTGGACCAGATGCTGTTCAAGCATGGCGTCAGGTTTGGCCAGGCCCACACCTTCGATGCAGCGGCTTTGCAAAAATTGCCCAAGGTCAGCATCCGCCCCACCTTGGAGTACGACGCGAAAGAGCACATCCTCAGTGGCCCGACGCTGCTCAGCGTGCTGTCGGCCGCAGGCGTCAAACCCGACCCCGGCCTGCGCTTGGGCATGCGCGCGGTGGACGGGTACAACGTCATGATCAGCGTGGCCGATGTGGCGGCCTACCGCATGATCTTGGCCACCCACATCGACGGCCAACCGATGGGGCTGGGCAGCTTGGGCCCCCAGTGGGCGGTGTACGATGCGGACCGGCTGGCCGCTTTCAAAGACAAGCCCCTTAAAGAGCGCTTTGGCTTGTGCCCCTGGGGGGTTTATTACATCGACGTGGCCCCAGGCTGAGGCCCAACCAAGCGCGCGGTGGTCGCCGTTCCTGGCAAACGGTTCTCTGAGATGTGGTTGGATGGTTTGATTTTTCCCCAGGGTTGAACAGCCCCCCCAAAGCGGGCATGCCTGCGTTGTTCGAATCAGTCAGGAAAAAGCTTGCGCAGCAATGCGAAAAGGTCTACATTACCTAGGTTGCAGCAATTTTGCTTATCCGTGCTGCAGCCAGTTTCGATCCGGGCAGCGGTACCCCAAAACCGCACACCTCCACTGCCACCGTTTCGTTGTGGATTTTTCAGTGGTCTGACTTTTCCCCAGGCAAGCTTCACTCTGGTGACCTTCACGAGGTCGCCGGCACTCATGCACCGTTGCATTTCGTGACGGCATGAATCCGGGCCACAAGACCCGAACATCATTTGATTTAATGCCATTTTCCAGCGCCCATCCGTTTGCCGTCGGCAATTTTCGGATCACACCGATCAGCCGTTCCAACGGCAGCGATCGACACACCGCCCTGCTCTCCATCCAGAGAGGCCAAGGCAGCCAGACATACGACCGTGTCTACACCTTCAAGCCCGAGTTCAAGACGCAAGACAGCGCCCTGATGTACGCCGCCGCGCAAGGCCGCTACTGGTTGCTCAACCCCGCTTCGCTGGCCTAACCCGCACATTCAAGGAGGCTCTATGGCCAAGGAAGAACTCATCGAAATGCAGGGCAAGGTGGATGAAATGCTGCCCGACTCCCGTTACCGCGTCACCTTGGACAACGGCCACCAGTTGATCGCCTACACCGGCGGGAAGATGCGCAAGCACCGGATCCGCATTCTGGCGGGCGACAACGTCACACTGGAGATGTCGCCTTACGACCTCTCCAAAGGCCGAATCACCTTCCGCCACATTGAAAACCGTCAGCCCCGCCCTGCGGGAGCCCCCGCGTTCAAGCGCAGGCGGTAGTTTTCTTCATCCCTGTTTCCCATCTGCGCCCACAATTTCGCGAGGCGCTTTTTCTGAAAGGCTCCCAAATGAGCAACAAACTTTACGTCGGCAACCTGTCTTACTCGGTTCGCGACGACGATCTGCAGCAACAGTTTTCGTCCTTTGGCCATGTCCAGTCGGCCAAGGTCATGATGGAGCGTGACACCGGTCGCTCCAAGGGCTTCGGCTTTGTCGAGATGTCCAGCAGCGAGGAAGCCGAAGCCGCCATCCGTGGGATGCACGGCCAGAACATGGGCGGACGTGATCTGACGGTGAACATCGCCCGTCCGATGGAGGCCCGCCCCCCGCGCACCGGGGGTTACGGCGGTGGTGGCTACGGGGACTCCCGTCGCAGCAGCTATTGATCTCTCACCGATGATCCAGAAGAGCCAGCGCAAGCTGGCTTTTTTATTGTTGCAGTCCCCTTGAAAACCTGAACCACCTGTAAGTCGAGAATCTGCTTTTGCCTGGATAAAAGAGCCAAAGCCCAAATAAAAAAGCCCCCGCGGTGCGGGGGCCTTGACTTGCTGGCGGAGAGAGAGGGATTCGAACCCTCGATACAGTAAAACTGTATACGGGATTTCGAGTCCCGCGCATTCGACCACTCTGCCATCTCTCCAGGTGCCGAAGCTCGCATTCTAGCAGCACCGCGCGGGGCGTTGCCGCGAGCCCCGCTTATTCGGCCTCGCGCAGCGCTTGCAGTGCGGTTTCTGCCTCGGTCGCGCTGGCGCCGTCTGCCACGTGTGCCAGGGTGTGCAGGTCCGGGCAGGCGGCGTAGCCCTGGGTTTTCAGTCGGGCAATGGCCTGCCCCGCGTCTTTGGGCGAGGCGCAGCCCACGCTTTGCAGCAACACCCGGCCTTTGGCGTCGGCCAGCTTGAAGTAGAACAGCCCGTCCTTCTCGCGGTACTGCTTGAAGGTGGGCAACGCGGCCTTGTCGGCCTTGGCGGCAACCGGTGCGGCGTGGGCCTGCAGCGGGCGCAGGCCCACCGCGTGCCGCACCCGCGCCGTGAAGGGTGTGGCCACCGCGCGGGCTTTCACCGCGCCGGCCTGCAGCATTGCTTCCACCTTTTCCGGATGGGCCATCAGCCCGTTGTAGGTGGCACGCATGGGCGCGATTTCGCGGTCGATGCGCTCGAACAGCTGTTGTTTCGCATCGCCCCAGGCGATGCCGTCGGCGTAGGCTTGGGCGAACGCGGCGGTTTCTTCGGGCGTGGCGAAGGCCTGGTAAATCTGGAACAGAGCCGAGCCTTCGGTCTGCTTGGGCTCGCCTGGCATTTTGGAGTCGGTGACGATGCCCAGGATCTGCTTGCGCAACTGCTCCGGGGGCGCGAACAGCGGGATCACGTTGTCGTAGCTCTTGCTCATTTTGCGGCCGTCCAGGCCGGGCAGGGTGGCCACGCTCTCTTCGATCACCGCGTCGGGCAGGGTGAAGTGCTCGCCGTACAGGTGGTTGAAGCTGCTGGCCATGTCGCGCGCCATTTCGATGTGCTGTACCTGGTCGCGCCCCACCGGCACCTGGTGGGCGTTGAACATCAAAATGTCCGCCGCCATCAGCACCGGGTACATGAACAGGCCGGCGCTCACACCGTCGTCCGGCTCGGTGCCGGCGGCGGCGTTCTTGTCCAGCATCGCCTTGTAGGCGTGGGCGCGGTTCAGCAGCCCCTTGCCGCACACGCAGGTCAAAAACCAGGTCAGCTCCGGGATCTCGGGCACGTCCGACTGGCGGTAGAACGTCACGTCGGCCGGGTTCAGGCCGCAGGCGATCCAGGTGGCCGCAATCTCCAGCGTGGAGTGTTGCAACCGCCCCGGATCCTGGGTGGAGATCATGGCGTGGTAGTCGGCCAGGAACAGGAAGCTGTCCACCCCCGGCTGGCGGCTGGCGCGCACCGTGGGGCGGATGGCGCCGACGTAGTTGCCCAGGTGGGGGGTGCCGGTGGGTTTGATGCCGGTGAGGACGCGCACTTGGCTCATGGTGGGGCGAGGGAGGGTAGCGTGAAAATTCGGGTGGGGGTCAGAACAGCAGCCAGCGCAGCGGCGTCAGCAGCAGTTCGATGGCGCTGGCGGTCAGGCGCATCAGCGGGCGCAGCCAGTACTGGCCGACCACGCCGGTGACGACCAGGGCCATCACGACGAAGAAACCGTAAGGCTCGACGCGCGACACCGCCATGGCCTGGGGCATGGGCAACAGGCCGACGAGGATGCGTCCGCCGTCCAGGGGCGGCAGCGGAAACAGGTTGAAGGCGAACATGACCAGGTTGACCATGAGGCCGGCGCGGGTCATCTCCAGGAAGAAACGTTCCTGCACGCCAGCGGCCACCAGCAGGTAGCCCAACACCACCCACAGCACCGCCTGCACCAGGTTGGCGCCGGGGCCGGCCAGGGCCACCCAGACCATGTCGCGCTTGGGGTGGCGCAGCCGACCGAAGTTCACCGGCACCGGTTTGGCGTAACCGAAGAGGAAGGCTCCCGCGGTGGCAAAGTACAGCAACAGCGGCATGGCGATGGTGCCGACCGGGTCGATGTGCTTGAGCGGATTGAGGGTGATGCGCCCGAGCAGGTGCGCGGTGGGGTCGCCGAAGTGGCGCGCGGCGTAGCCGTGGGCGGCCTCGTGCACGGTGATGGCGAACAGCACCGGCAGGGCGTAGAGGGCCACCGTCTGGATGATGTGGGCGAAGTCCATGGGGCGATTGTCTCAGGCCGGGCGCCGCGCTCTGTGTGCGGGCCGGTTTTACAGTCCCAGGGCGGACAGCGGGCCGGCGCCTTCGCGCAGCACGGCCGGCTCGTCGCCACTGTCCATGGGCGTCAGGTCGATCACCGTGGTGGGGGCCAGGGGGCAGGCCCCGGCGTCGATCACGCCGGCGAGTTCGTGCTCGAAGCGTTCGCGGATTTCGTGCGCGTCGTTCAGCGGCTCGGTGTCGTCCGGGGGAATCAGCGTGGTGGCCAGCAGGGGGCCGCCGTGCAGGGCCAGCAGCTCCTGCAGCGCGCGGTGCTCGGGCACGCGCAGGCCGATGGTTTTGCGCGAGGGGTGGCTGACGCGGCGCGGCACCTCTTTGCTGGCCTCCAGCACGAAGGTGTAGGCGCCGGGGGTGCCCAGCTTGAGCAGGCGGTACTGGCGGTTGTCCACCCGGGCGTAGCTGGCCAGTTCGCTCAGGTCGCGGCACAGCAGCGTCAGGTGGTGCTTGTCGTCCACCCCGCGGATGCGGCGCAGCCGGTCGGCGGCGGCCTTGTCGTCCAGGTGGCAGACCAGGGCGTAGCTGGAGTCGGTGGGCACGGCCAGCACGCCGCCTTTGTGCAGCAACTGCGCGGCCTGCTTCAGCAAGCGGGCCTGGGGGTTGTCGGGGTGGACTTCGAAAAACTGCGACATGGGGCGATTGTCCCACTCCGCGCGGTCGCGGTCAGGGGCGCGCAGGTCGGGCGGTCTGCGGCGCGCGGGCCGACAGCCAGGCCATGGTGGCGCCGCAGGCCGCGATCAGGGCGATGCCCCACCACTCCAGCGTGCCCGGCACGTGGTCGAACACCAGCCAGCCGGCGAACAGCGCGAAGCCGATCTGCACGTACAGGTAGGGTGCCAGCACCCCGGCCGGGGCCCGGGCAAAGGCCTGGATCAGCAAAAAGTGGCCGACGGTGCCCATCAGCCCGGCCAGCCCCAGCAGGGCGGCGGTGCGCAGGTCGTCGATGCTTTGCCAGACCCATGGCAGTGCCAGGCTGATGAGCAGGGCGCCGACCCAGCCGGTGTAGAAGTGCAGGGTCATCGCGTCTTCGGTGCGGGTCATGCGGCTGGTCAGGATCTGGAACACCGCGTAGGCCAGCGTCATCACCAGGGGCAGCGCCACGGCCCAGCCGATGGCCTGCCCGGTGGGCTGGATCACCAGCAGCGCCCCGCCGAAGCCGCCCAGCACCAGCGCCCAGCGCAGCAGGTTGGCGGGCTCTTTCAGGAACACCGCCGCCAGCAGCGTGACCACCAGCGGCGTCAGCATGACGATGGCGGTGAACTCGCCGATGGGCATGTAGCCGAGGCTGATGAAGCCCAGGGTGCTGACCAACAACAGTAAGGCGCCGCGCAGCAGGTGCAGCCAGGGGTGGCGGGTGCGCAGCGAGCGCCAGCCGCGGGTGGGCAGCACGAACCCGGCCATGACCACCGCCTGGAACAGGTAGCGGAACCACACCACCAGCAACACCGAGACGCTGGCGCCGAGCACCTTGACCGAGGTGTCCAGCGTGGCAAAGCAGGCCACCGCCAGGACGAGGAACACCACCCCCTGCAGGGGGCGGGCATAGACGTGGCCGCTCACTGCACGCGGTCGGCGATCAGCTCCCACACCGGGGTGAGGCGGCCTTCGAGGTAGGGCAGGGCGCCCAGGTCGGTGTGGCTTTCGTCGGGGCTGTGGAAGTCGCTGCCGCGCGAGGCGGCCAGGCCGAATTCCAGGGCCAGGTCGGCGTACTTGCCGTATTCGCTGGGGGCGTGGCTGCCGGTGACCACCTCCACCCCCTGGCCGCCGTGTTCCTTGAATTCGGAAAACAGCGCGTATTCCTGGGTGGCGCTGTGGCTGTAGCGCGCCGGGTGGGCGATCACGGCCACGCCGCCGGCCTCGCGGATCCAGCGCACCGCGTCGCCCAGCCTGGCCCAGCGGTGCGGCACGAAGCCGGGTTTGCCTTCGGTCAGGTATTTGCGGAACACCTCGTTGGTTTCGCGGCACACGCCGCTTTCTACCAGAAAGCGCGCGAAGTGGGTGCGCGAGATCAGCTCTGGGTTGCCCACGTACTTGAGCGCGCCTTCGTAGGCGCCGGGGATGCCGGCCTTGGCCAGTTGTTCGCTCATTTCCTGGGCGCGCTCGCCACGGCCGCCGCGGGTGGCGGCCAGGCCTTGCAGCAGGGCCGGGTGGTCGGGGTCGAAGCCCAGGCCGACGATGTGCACCGTGACGCTGGCGAAGGTCACCGACACTTCCACCCCGGTCAGGTAGCGCAGGCCCAGCGCCTGCGCCGCCGCGCGGGCGCGGTGCTGGCCGCCGACCTCGTCGTGGTCGGTCAGCGCCCACAGCTCCACCCCGTTGGCGTGGGCGCGGGTGGCCAGGGCCTCGGGCGTCAGGGTGCCGTCGGACACGGTGGAGTGGCAGTGGAGGTCGGCGTTCAAAATGCTCATATCGAATCCATTTTAGGGCGCCGGCTAAACTCCTGCCGTGTCGCTCTTCAAATCCGCCTCGCTCGTTTCCCTGCTCACCCTGGCGTCCCGCATCACGGGACTGGTGCGGGAACTGCTCATCGCCGCCACCTTCGGCGCCAGCGCCCTGACCGACGCCTTCAACGTCGCCTTCCGCATCCCCAACCTGCTGCGCCGGTTGTTCGCCGAAGGGGCCTTCAGCCAGGCTTTTGTGCCGGTGCTGGCCGCCAGCCGCGAAAAAGACGGCGACGCCGCCACCCAGCTGCTGATCGACCAGGTGGCCACGGTGCTGGCCTGGGCGCTGACGGCCACCTGCGTGCTGGGCGTGGCCGCCGCGCCGGTGCTGGTGTGGGCCATGGCCGCCGGCCTGCAGCAAAACCCGCAGGGTTTTGACGTGGCGGTGGTGCTCACCCGCTGGATGTTCCCCTACATCGGCTTCATGTCGCTGGTGGCGTTGGCGGCGGGGGTGTTGAACACCTGGAAGCGGTTTGCCGTGCCGGCGGCCACCCCGGTGCTGCTCAACGTGGCCATGATCGGCGCGGCCGGCTGGGGCGCGCCCTGGTTCGCGGCCCAGGGCTGGGAGCCGATTTACGCCCTGGCCGGCGGGGTGATGCTGGGCGGCGCCCTGCAGCTGGGCGTGCAGTTGCCGGCGCTCAAGCGCTTGGGGCTGCTGCCGCGCATCGGCCTGTCGTGGGGCGCGGTGCGCGCCGCTTGGCGCCACCCGGGCACGCAGCGCATCACCACCCTCATGCTGCCGGCCTTGCTGGGCGTGAGCGTGGCGCAGATCTCGCTGCTCATCAACACCCAGATCGCTTCGCACCTGGTCACCGGCAGCGTGAGCTGGCTGACCTACGCCGACCGGCTGATGGAGTTCCCCACCGCCATGCTGGGCGTGGCCTTGGGGGTGGTGCTGCTGCCGCAGTTGTCGGCCGCGCGCGCCGCCGACGACGCCGAGCGCTACAGTGGCCTGCTCGACTGGGGCCTGCGCTGGGTGGTGCTGCTGGCCGTGCCCTGCGCCATCGCGCTGCTGACCTTCGCCCAGCCGCTGGTGGCGGTGCTGTACCACTACGGCGCCTTCACCGCGGGCGACGTGCGGCAAACCGCGCTGGCCCTGATGGGCTACGGCGTGGGTCTGATCGGCTTGATCGCCATCAAGGTGCTGGCTCCGGGCTTTTACGCGCGCCAGGACATCCGGACGCCGGTCAAGATCGCGGTGGTGGTGCTGGTTTGTACCCAGGCTCTGAACGCGCTGCTGGTGCCCTATCTGGCCCACGCCGGGCTGGCGTTGTCCATCGGCTTGGGGGCGTTGTTGAACGCCACCTGGTTGCTGCTGGGTTTGCGCCGGCGCGGGGCCTACCGACCGCAGCCGGGCTGGGGGCGCTTTGTGCTGCAGGTGGTGGCCGCTGGCGCCCTGCTGTCGGTCTACCTGCTGTGGGCCGGTGGCCGGGTGGACTGGGTGCGCGACGTCCACGTGGCGGGGCGCATCGCCACCCTGGGGCTGAGCGTGCTGGGTGCGGTGGCGGTGTATTTCGGGGTGCTGCTGCTGGCCGGTGTGCAGCTGCGCCAGTTTGTGCGAAAGTAAGCCATGCGCTGGCCCCTGCAAGTCCCTTCCCCGCTCGACTACTTCACCGCCCTGGTGCAGGAGGACGAGGGTTTTCCGTTGCTGGAGGCCACGGTCGCCGTGGCCATGGACGAGTACCCCGACCTGGACGTGCAGGCCGTGCTGGGCGAGGTGGACCAGCTGCTGGCGCGCCTGCGCCGCCGCCTGCCACCCGACGCCGGGCCCCTGCAGCGGCTGCGCCTGCTCAACCAGTTCTTTTTCCGCGACCTGGGTTTCGGTGGCAATGTCAACCATTACCACGACCCGGACAACAGCTACCTGAACGTGGTGCTGCGCAGCCGGCGCGGCATTCCCATCAGTCTGGCGGTGTTGTGGCTGGAGCTGGCGCAGGGCCTGGGGCTGCAGGCCCGTGGGGTCAATTTTCCCGGGCACTTCATGGTGAAAGTGCACCTGCCGCAGGGCCAGGTGGTGATAGACCCGTTCACCGGTCAGTCGCTCGGCCGCGAGGACTTGTCGGAGCGGCTGGAGCCGTTCAAGCGGCGCAACGGCCTGGTCGACGAGTTCGACGTGCCGGTGGGCCTGTACCTGCAGTCGGCCCCACCGCGCGACATCCTGGCGCGGGTGTTGCGCAACCTCAAGGAAATCCACAGCGCCCAGGAGGACTGGCCGCGCCTGATCGCGGTGCTGGACCGGCTGGTGGTGCTGCTGCCCGATGCTTGGAACGACGTGCGCGACCGCGGCCTGGCCTGGGCCGAACTGGGCCAGCCGGACCAGGCCGTGCCCGATCTGGAAGCCTACCTGGCCCACACCGACGGCCCGGTCGATGCCGATGCCGTGGCCGAACGGCTGGCCAGCTTGCGCCGGGACCAGCACTGAGCCTCGGCCGGCGGGGCCGCGGCGCGGTGGGCTCAGGGCCGTGGGTGTGACGGCAACTCGATGGTGAAGGTGTTGCAGCCGGCGAGCGAGCTGGCGTGCACCCGGCCGCCGTGCGCCTGGGCGATGGCCTGCGTGATCGACAGGCCCAGACCCGCGCCATCGGAGTCGAGGTGCACCCGCGCTTTGTCGGCCCGGAAAAAACGGTCGAACAGGCGCGGCAGCACGTCGGGGGCGATGGTGTCGCCCTGGTTGCGCACGCCGATGTGCACGCCGCCTTCGGGGTGGGGCTGGAGTTGCACCACGATGTCGCTGTGGGCTTGGGCGTGGCGCAGCGCGTTGGACAACAGGTTGCCGATGGCACGGCGCAGCATCAGGGCATCGCCGGTGACCTGGGCCTGCCCTTGCAGCACCAGGCGCACCTGGCGGTCTTCGGCCAGGGCTTCGTAGAAGTCGAACAGGGCCTGTACCTCGTGGGCCAGGTCGATGGTGGTGGGGTGGGGGATGGCCAGCGAGCCGTTCTCGGCCTTGGCCAGCAGCAGCATGTCGCTGACCGTGCGCGCCAGGCGCTGCAACTCCTCGCGGTTGGACGCCAGCGTGTCGCGGTAGGTGCCCAGTTCCCGGCTGCGCGACAGCACCACCTCGGTCTGGGTCAGCAGGTTGTTGAGCGGGGTGCGCAGTTCGTGCGCCAGGTCGGAAGAAAAATCGCTCAGGCGCTCGAAGTCGCCTTGCAGGCGCTGCAGCATGTCGTTCAGGGAGTGGGCCAGATTGGCCAGTTCCGGCGGGATGGCCTCCACGTCCATGCGCTGGTCCAGCCGATGGGCCGTGACCCGTTGCGCCTGGGCCTGCATGCGGCGCAGTGGCCGCAGGCCGGCGCGGGCGGCCCACCACCCCAGCAGGCCGCTCACCCCCACCCCCAGCAGCAGGTACAGCCACAGGGACTGGTGCAAGTCGGCCAGAAAGTGGGCGTGGTGGGCGGTGTCGATGGCGGCGATCACCCGCGTCTGGTCGGGCAGGGCCGGCCCCGACAGCGGGGCCGCGATGCCTTGGTAGCTGGCGTGGCCGTCGTGCCAGTTCACCAGGGCGTTGTCGTGGATGGCGCTGGGGGCTTGCTGCAGCAAGGTGGGGGGAAACTCCACATCCGCGGGCGCGTACAGCGCGGGGCCCGGGCCGGCGTCGATGCGCACGTACAGGCCGGGGTGGTTCTGCAGTGCAACGTGGAGCCGTTCGCGCAGCTGTTCCCACGAGGCCGCGTGCGCCGCCAGGCCTTGCACCAGGTGGATCTTGTCCTGCAGGGTGTCGCGGTCCAGCTCGGAAAAGTGGCGGGTGATGGCCGCCGACATGAAGGCCGCCATGCCCAGCAAGAGCACGGCGGACGCCAGCACGTACCAGCCGGTCAGGCGGACGGTGAGGGGCAGCCGGGGCATCATGCCGTGGCGGTCGGGTGTTCCAGCACGTAGCCCATGCCGCGCACGGTCTGGATCAGCTTCGGTTCGTGCCCGTCGTCGATCTTCGAGCGCAGGCGGCGCACGGCCACTTCGATGACGTTGGTGTCGGAATCGAAATTCATGTCCCACACCTGCGAGGCGATCAGCGAGCGCGGCAGCACCTCGCCCTGGCGCCGCATCAGCAACTCCAGCAGCCCGAACTCCTTGGCCGTCAGGTCGATGCGCTGGCCCCCGCGGGTGACCCGGCGGCGCAGCAGGTCCAGCACCAGGTCGGCCACCTGCAGGGTGGTGGGTTCGGTGCCGGTGCGGCCGCGGCGCAACAGGGTGCGCACCCGGGCCAGCAGTTCGGCGAAGGAAAATGGCTTGACCAAGTAGTCGTCGGCGCCCAGTTCCAGTCCCTTGACCCGGTCTTCCACCTCGTCGCGGGCGGTCAGGAAGAGCACCGGCATTTCATGCCCATCCTGGCGCAAGCGCTGCAGCACCTGCCAGCCGTTGAGCCCGGGCAACATCACGTCCAGAATGAGCAGGTCGTGGTGCCCTGTGCGGGCCGCGTGCAGGCCGTCGCTGCCGTTGTTGACCCAGTCCACGGTGAAGCCTGCTTCCTGCAGCCCCTGCTGCAGGTATTCGCCGGCCTTGGCTTCGTCTTCGACGATCAGTACTTTCATGCGGGGCCACTCCTGGGTGCGATTGTCCACCCGCCCGCCGGGCCGGCAGATGACGAATTTGTAATCTTCGGGCCATGTTGCGGTCAGGGGGCGGACCCACAATCGGGGCCTTGTTCACAGCCGAAAGGTGTCCTCGGTATGCGGGGTTCTTATGGATTCGGGCCGCTGCGGCCCTGGTTGCTGGGTCTGCTGTGCTGGCCGGTACTGGGGTGGGCCCAGGCGACCGGTGCCGATGCGGCACGGGCATGGCGCGAGGCCAACGACGCGGTCGGCCAGTTCCCACGCGGCCACGCCGACGTGCTGAAGTGGGAGCGGGCCCAAGCGCCGCAGACCGGTGGTGTCGCCACGGCCCAGTCGCCGGCAGGGCTGGCTTTGGCTACCGCCGAAGCGGCCGTGCGCCAGGCTTGGCACGCGCACCGCGATCTGCAGCGCCCCCTGGCCCGCCTGGGCGCCCAGAACGTGGACCGGATCGCCCAGGGCCGCTGGCTGGAGCTGGAACCCGGCGTGATCCGGCGTGTCGAGGATTTTGACGAAGTTGTCGAGGTCGCAGTCCAGGCACGCAAAGCCTGGACCGAGGCCGTGGCCAGCCGTCAGGCGGTGCAACACCTGCGCGCTGCCCAGGAGGCGGCCCACGCCGCCAGCGAATTGGGCCGCCGGATGGTGCAAGTGGGCAATTGGAGCGCCCTGCAAAACACCCCGGCGCAACTGGCCCTGGCCACCGCGCAGACGGACCTGCGGCGTGCACAGGTCGCGGCCACCCAGGCCCAGGCCCGCTTGCTCAAGGTCCTGCAGCTCGCCGGCCTCCACGCGGTGGCGGCCCTGCCAGACCAGTTGCCCGAACCACCGAGCGGCACCCTGAGCGAAGCCGAGTTCCAGCAGCGCCAGGCCCGCATCCAAGCCCAACTGCCCCGCGCCAGTGCCCTGGCACACCAAGCCCTGGCCCCTGTGGCCTTCGAGGCCTACCAGGGCGCCCACGCCATCGCGCGCAGCGCCCGCGACGACGTGCTCAACCTCAAGACCTTCGTTACCGACGAAACGGTGCTGCACTACAACGGCATGCTCAAAAGCACCTGGGAGTTGCTGGGCGCCGCCCAGAGCCAGTCCCTCGCCGTGGCCAGTGCCATCGCCGCCCAGCGCGATTTTGAAATCGCCCAGATCGACCTGCACTGGCTGTTGCTGGGGGGCTTGCCCGATCCCCTGGTGAGCCTGGGCGGCGGCGCGGCCGAAGCCGCCAGCCCAGCCGCGCACTGAGAAAGCCCATCCGAACATGTCTTCCCCTTCCCGACGCCAATTCTTCGCCGGTGCCCTGGCCACGGTGGCCGGTGCGTCCGTGGCCCGCGCGGCCCTGGCCGGCTTGCCCGAGCCCGTGATCCAGACCTCGGTCGCCACCGCGCCGCCCCTGGTGCCCCACACCGGCCGGCCCTACAACCCGGTGGTCACGCTCAACGGCTGGACCCTGCCCTGGCGCATGAACCAGGGCGTGAAGGAATTTCACCTGGTGGCCGAGCCCGTGGTGCGCGAAGTCGCGCCCGGCTTCAAGGTCAACATGTGGGGCTACAACGGCCAGAGCCCCGGGCCCACCATCGAGGTGGTCGAAGGCGACCGGGTTCGACTCTTCGTCACCAACAGGTTGCCCGAACACACCACCGTCCACTGGCACGGCCAACGCCTGCCCAGCGGCATGGACGGTGTGGGCGGCCTGACGCAGCCGCACATTCCGGTCGGTAAAACTTTTGTGTATGAGTTTGAAGCCCGCCGCCCCGGCACCTTCATGTACCACCCGCACGCCGACGAAATGGTGCAGATGGCCATGGGCATGATGGGCATGTGGATCACCCACCCCAAGACCCCACACCCGCACATCGGCGAGGTGGACCGCGACTTCTGCTTCCTGCTCAACGCCTTCGACGTGGAGCCCGGCAGCAAAACGCCCAAGGTCAACACCATGACCGACTTCAACATCTGGTGCTGGAACAGCCGCGTGTTCCCGGCCATCGACAGCCTGAACGTGCGCTTGAACGACAAGGTCCGCATCCGGGTGGGCAACCTGACCATGACCAACCACCCCATCCACGTGCATGGGCACGAATTCACCGTCACCGGCACCGATGGCGGGCCCACCCCGCCGGCCAGCCGCTGGCCCGAAGTCACCGTCGATGTGGCGGTGGGCCAGATGCGGCAGGTGGAGTTCGTGGCCGACGAGCTGGGCGACTGGGCTTTCCATTGCCACAAGAGCCACCACACCATGGGCGCCATGGGGCACGCGGTGCCCACCATGATCGGTGTTGACCACCGCGGCCTAGTCGGCAAAATCCAGAAAGTGGTGTCCGACTACATGCTGATGGGCGAGCGCGGCATGGCCGACATGGGCGAGATGGAAATGCCCATCCCCGACAACACCGCCCCCATGATGAGCGGCACCGGGCCCTTCGGTGCGTTGGAGATGGGCGGTATGTTCAGCGTGCTCAAGGTCCGGAAAGACCAGAAACCCGGCGATTATTCGGATCAGGGCTGGTTCCAGCACCCCGCAGGCAGCGTGGCCCGCGAATACACCGGCCCGGTGGGGCAGCCGCTGCGCCCGCCCAACGGCACGACCCCATCGGCCGCACCCAGTCAGAAACCTTTGGCCACCGCGCCACTCCAAGCACGCAAGCCGCACGCCCACGGCGGCCACTGACCTGTGTTGTTCCTTCCCATGAAACCCATGCGCCACTCCATCCTTTCCTTCATCGCCATGCTGGCCCTGGCCGGGTCTGGCGCCGCGCTCGCCGCCGGCAACCACGCGGGTGGCCACGGCCACGGCGGTGCCGAAACCGCCATCGGCCAGCCCGGCGTCGCGGCCCAGGTCGTGCGCACCATCACCGTCGACATGAACGACACCATGCGCTACACGCCCGCCCAGATCCGCGTCAAGCGGGGCGAGACCATCCGATTCGTCGTCAAGAACAGCGGCCAGATCAAGCACGAAATGAGCTTGGGCACCGAAAAAGACCTGCTCGAACACTTGGAGGTGATGAAGAAATTCCCGGACATGGAGCACGACGAGCCCGGCAAAGTCACCCTGGCGCCGGGCCAGCAGGGCGAAATCGTCTGGAAGTTCACCCAAGCCGGCACCGTCCACTTTGGCTGCCTCATGCCTGGCCACTACGAGGGCGGCATGAAGGGGGCGATCCGCGTCGGCAAGCCCTGAAGCCGCGCCCAGGAAAGGCCCATGCCATGAAAACCCGCTTCCCTTTGAACCCCACCCGCCGTGCCTGCTTGCTGGGCATGGCCGCCCTGGCAGCCACCCCCTGGGCGCTGGCTGCCAAGCCCGCCGCCACCCCGGTCGAGGTCTGGAAAGACCCGAACTGCGGCTGCTGCCAGGACTGGATTGCCCACCTGGAACAGAACGGTTTTGCCGTCACCGTCCAGGACCGGGGCAACACCGCCGCCCGCGCCCGTCTGGGCATGCCGCAGAAATTCGGCTCCTGCCACACCGCGCTGGTGCAGGGCTATGTGATCGAAGGCCACGTGCCCGCGGCCGACATCCGGCGTTTGCTCCAAGACCGGCCCAAGGCCTTGGGACTGGCGGTGCCGGGCATGCCGATCGGCTCGCCCGGCATGGACGGGCCCGCCTACGGCGGCCGCCGCGATCCCTACCAAGTGCTGCTGGTGCAGCGGGACGGATCGTCCCAAGTTTTCAAATCGTACGCGTAAGGAGCCGACATGACACCCTTGCAGCAGATGCTCGCCATCGCGGCCTTGACCCTGGGCACCGCCGTCCCCATCGGTGGCCTGGCGCAAACCGCCACCGACCACCACGCCCACGCGGCCGCCCCCGCATCGGCCGACCTGACCGAAGGCGAGGTGAAGAAGGTAGACCTTGCAGCCGGCAAGGTCACCATCAAGCATGGCCCCATCGCGAGCTTGGACATGCCCGGCATGACCATGGTGTTCGCCGCCCAGGACCCAGCCGCCTTGGCCCAGCTCCAACCGGGCGACAAGATCCGCTTCCAGGTCACGCTGGAGGGCAAAAAAATGGTGGTGTCGGACATCCAGTCCGCTCCCTGACGGTGGGCCCGATCGGTGTGCCCCGCGGCCGTGGCTGCCCGTTGCACGCTGCCGCCATTGTGATGTGACCCGAACCGGAGACAACCATGACCGACATCCGCAACACCCTGGTGGCCTTGTGTGTGGCCAGCGCCGCGCTGGGGGCTCTGGCACAAAGCGCCGACGAGCACAAAGACCACCATCCGGCCGATGCCGGGGCGCCGGCCCAGGCGGTCAAGCCGCCGGTGCAGTCGCCCGCCCAGACGGCGCCGGCTTCGGCACAGAACGCCGCCGGCATGGCCCACATGGACCAGCACATGAAGTCCATGCAAGTCATGCACGACAAGATGGTGGCGGCCAAAACCCCCGAAGAGCGCCAAGCCCTGATGGCCGAGCACATGCGGCTGATGCAGCAGGGCATGGCCATGATGAAAGACATGGGCGGCATGGGCGGCAAAGGCCCCATGGCGGGCATGCCCAGTGGTGCAGGCATGGGTGGCAACATGGCCGATCGCCAGCAGACGCTGGAAAAGCGCATGGACATGATGGAGTCCATGATGCAGATGATGATGGACCGGCTGCCCGCCGGGGCCCAGGCGCCCGCAGCGCCGAAATGAACGACCCCGCCGGGCTGGTGGCAAGCCGCTCAAGCCCGCCCCAGGCGTGAAAAAGGCCCGTTGCCGGGCCTGATCGGGTCAAGTGGGGTAAGGGGACGCTCAGGCCACCACCACCTGCGCGCCGCTGCCCTGCGGGGCGATGGCGCCGATCTCGTACACCGTCTCGCCCAGCCCGCGCAGGGTAGCGGCCGTGGCGGCGGCGTTCGCCGCGTCCACCACCACCACCATGCCGATGCCGTTGTTGAAGGTGCGGTTCATTTCAATGTCGTCGATGCCGGCGGTGGCCTGCAGCCAGGCGAACAGCTCGGTCTGCGGCCAGCTGCCCTTCTTCAGGTGCGCAGCCAGGCCGTCCGGCAGCACGCGCGGGATGTTCTCCAGCAAGCCGCCGCCGGTGATGTGGGCCAGCGCCTTGATCGGGTTCTGGGCCAGGGCGGCCAGCACGTTCTTCACGTACAGGCGGGTGGGGCGCATCACCGCTTGCTTGAAGGGCATGCCGTCCAGCGTGGCGGGCACGGTGCCGGCGGCCTCGGCGCGCTCGATGCACTTGCGCACCAGGCTGAAGCCGTTGGAATGCACGCCGTGGCTGGCCAGGCCCAGCACCACGTCACCGGCCTGCACGTTCTGGCCGGTCAGGATCTTGGATTTTTCCACCGCGCCAACGGCAAAGCCGGCCAGGTCGTATTCGCCGGCCGGGTACATGCCGGGCATTTCGGCGGTTTCGCCGCCGATCAGGGCGCAGCCGCTCAGCTCGCAGCCCTTGGCGATGCCGCCCACCACCGCGGCGGCGGTGTCCACGTCCAGCTTGCCGCAGGCGAAGTAGTCGAGGAAGAACAGCGGCTCGGCGCCCTGCACCAGCACGTCGTTCACGCTCATGGCCACCAGGTCGATGCCCACGGTGTCGTGCATGTTCCACTCGAACGCCAGCTTGAGCTTGGTGCCCACGCCGTCGGTGCCGCTCACCAGCACCGGTTCCTGGTAGCGCTTGGGCACCTCAAACAGCGCGCCGAAGCCGCCAATGCCGGCCAACACGCCCTCGCGCAGGGTTTTCTTGGCCAGCGGTTTGATGCGTTCAACCAGCGCGTCGCCCGCGTCGATGTCCACGCCAGCGTCTTTGTAGGAAAGGGGAGTCGTCATAAGAGGTAGGGCCGATAGAATGGACGTGATTTTACGGGCCCCGCCATGTCTTTCGTTTTTTCGCCATGTCCCTGACCGCGACCCAAGCCCGTGCCTTGGCCTGGTTGGTGCTGGCTGTGGCCGCCTGGTGGCTGCTGGGCCTGCTCTCGCCGGTGCTTTTGCCCTTCGTGGTGGCGGGCGTCATGGCCTACGCCCTGCACCCGGTGGTCGAGCGGCTGGCGGCGCGCCGCGTGCCCGCGTGGCTGGGGGCGGGGCTGGCCATCGCCGTGCTGATGTTGCTGCTGCTGGCCGTGGCCCTGATGGTGGTGCCGGTGGTGACGCGGCAGCTGCCGCTGCTGCGCGAGCAGATCCCGTCCTTGCTGGAGCAGTTCAACGCCTGGCTGCTGCCCTGGCTGCAGCGGTGGGGGGCGAATGTCCAGATCGACGTGACGCTGGTGCGCGACCTGCTGCGCCGCCTGATTTCCGGCCACGAGGGGCAGCTCGTCGACGGGGTGCTGTCCTCCCTGCGCATCGGCGGCAGCGCGGTGCTGGCGGTGCTGGGCAACCTGGTGCTCATGCCCATCGTGGCCTACTACCTCTTGCTCGACTGGAACGGTCTGGTGGGCCGCCTGCAGGCGCTGGTGCCGCCGCGCTGGCAAGGACGCACCCAGCGTTTCCTGGGCGAGGCCGACGGGGTGCTGGGCCAGTACCTGCGCGGGCAACTGCTCGTCATGGGCCTGCTGGCCGTGTTCTACACCGTGGCCCTGGCGCTGGTGGGGCTGGACCTGGCCTTGCCCGTCGGCGTCTTCACCGGGCTGGCGGTGTTCGTGCCCTACCTGGGCTTCGGCCTGGGCCTGGTGCTGGGGCTGCTGGCCGCCCTGCTGCAGTTCCAGACCCTGAGCGGTGTGCTGCTGGTGGGCGCGGTCTACGCCGTGGGGCAGGTGGTGGAGAGCTTTTTCCTGACCCCGCGCCTGGTGGGCGAGCGCATCGGCCTGCACCCGATCGCGGTCATCTTCGCCTTGATGGCCTTTGGCCATGTGCTCGGTTTCGTCGGGGTGCTGATCGCCTTGCCCGCCAGCGCTGTGCTGCTGGTGGCGGTGCGCCGCCTCCAGGCCTTGTACCTGAGCAGCCCTTTGTACACCCATGCCGCACCGGTGCGGGACGGGGAGGGCTGAGGTGGAACAGCTCGTGCTCGACATGGGGCTGGCGCCCCGCCCCAGCCTGGGCAACTTCCTGGCCGATGGCAACCGCGACGCGCTGGCCCACCTGGAGTTGTGGGCGCACAACCCGCGCCGCTCGCCCGTGCCCACCTATTTGTGGGGGCCGTCGGGCGTGGGCAAAACCCATTTGCTGCAGGCCGTGCGCGCGGTGGTGGAGGCCCAGGGCGGTGCCGTGGGTTCGATGAACGCGGCCACCCTGGCCCCCCCGGAATTCGACGAGGCCTGGACCGTCGTACTGCTTGACGACTGCCACCTCTACACCGCCGGCCAGCAGGCGGTGGCCTTCAACTGGTTCGTCAACGCGCAGACGCCGGGAAGCGGGTCGGCGCGCTGGGTGCTGGCCGCCGGCGCCCGCCCGCCCGCCGACCTGGCCCTGCGCGAAGACCTGCGCACCCGCCTGGGTTGGGGGCATGTGTTCCAATTGCAGCCTTTGGCCGAGGCCGAACGCCGTGCGGTGTTGCGCCGCGCGGCCGACGGGCGCGGGGTGTTCCTGAGCGACGAGGTCATGGACTTCATGCTCAACCGCTTTTCCCGCGACCTCAGTAGCCTGATGGCCCTGCTCGACCAGCTCGACGGCTACGCCCTGCGCACCCAGCGGGCCATCACCATCCCTCTCATCAAGGCCATGCTCGAACACCCCTGAGCCGGCCCCGCCTGTCACCGAGCCCCGCTGTGTCTTCTGTCCTTTCCCTGGCCCTGTTCGACCTGGACCACACCCTGCTGCCGATCGATTCGGACTACGCGTGGGGCGAGTTCACCACCCGCATCGGCTGGACCGACCCGGTCGAGTTCACCCGCCGCAACGACGAATTCTTTGCCCACTACCAGGCCGGCACGCTGGACGTGCACGACTACGTGCGCTTCGCCACCGCTGCCGTCTGTGCCCGCGGTCCGCAAGCAGCGGCGGCCGCGCACGAGCGCTTCATGGCCGAGGTGATCCGGCCCAACCTGCACCGCCAGGCGCTGGAGCTGGTGCGGCGCCACCGCGACGCGGGCGACCAAGTCGTCATCGTCACCGCCACCAACGAGTTCGTCACCCGCCCCATTGCCCAGGCTTTCGGTGTGGACGAGCTGATCGCGGTCGAGTTGGAGCGCGGTGCCGACGGCTGGTACACCGGCGAGATCCAGGGCACGCCCTCGTTCCGCGACGGCAAGGTCACGCGGGTGCAGCAGTGGCTGGCCGCGCGCGGCCTGGGCTGGGACGACTGCGACATGACCTTCTACTCCGACTCCACCAACGACCTGCCGCTGCTGGAGAAAGCCCACGTCCCCGTCGCCACCAATCCCGGTGCCGGGCTGCGCGCCATCGCCCAAGCCCGCGGCTGGCGCATCCTGGACCTGTTCCCGGAACACGCATGATCAAACAATTCATCGACAAACTGCTGGGCAAGGCCAAGCCGGCCAGCAAGAACAAGTTCGGCCAGCGCGAAGACGTGCCGGCCAGCGTGCACGGCATCGACCCCTCGCTGGTGGACGGCCGCGCGCTCGACGTGGTCCACACCCTCAAGCACGCCGGTTACGAGGCCTACATCGTCGGCGGTGCGGTGCGCGACCTGCTGCTGGGCCTGCGCCCCAAAGACTTTGACGTGGCCACCAACGCCACGCCGGAAGAGGTCAAGCGCCTGTTCCGGCGCGCCTTCATCATCGGGCGGCGCTTCCGCATCGTGCACGTGGTCTACGGCCGCGGGCGCGAGCACGAGGTGATCGAGGTCTCTACCTTTCGCGCCCACCTCGACAGCGCCGACGCCGAACAGGTCAGTGGCAACGAGCGCACCCACAAGAGCCAGCTCGCCGGCATGCAGCACGCGGTGGACGCCAGCGGCCGCGTGCTGCGCGACAACGTGTGGGGCCCGATCGAGCAGGACGCGGTGCGGCGCGACTTCAGCATCAACGCCATGTACTACGACCCGGAAACGCAGACCGTGGTCGATTTCCACCACGGCATCCGCGACGCCAAAAAGCGCGTGCTGCGCATGATCGGCGACCCGGCCACGCGCTACCGCGAAGACCCGGTGCGCCTGATCCGTGCCGTGCGCTTCGCCGCCAAGCTCAGCGGCCTGGGCTTCCAGTTCGACGCCAAGACGCGCCAGCCCCTGTCGGCTTCGCTGAGCCTGCTGGCCGATGTGCCGCAGAGCCGCCTGTTCGACGAGATGCTGAAGCTGCTGCAGACCGGCCACGCGCTGGCCAGCATCGAACAGCTGAAGGCCACCGGCTTGTCCAAAGGCATTTACCCGCTGCTGGACCTGGTGGTGCAGCGCGCCGACGACCCCTTCGTGCGTTCGGCCCTGCAAGACACCGACCGCCGCGTGGGCGAGGGCAAGCCCGTGGCGCCCAGCTTCCTGCTGGCCTGCGTGCTCTGGAGCGACGTGCGCGCCGGCTGGCAGCAGCGCCTGCAGCACAACGTGCCGCCGTTCCCGGCCCTGCAGGAGGCGGTGGACGAGGTGTTCGAATCCCGCATCGGCGACGTGTCGGGCCGCGGCAAATTGGGCGCCGACATGCGCGAGATCTGGCTGATGCAGCCGCGTTTCGACAAACGCACCGGCTCCGCGCCGTTCTCGCTGGTGGAGCAGCCGCGCTTCCGCGCCGGCTTCGACTTCCTGCGCCTGCGCGCCCAGGTGGACGAACTGCCCGAAGAGCTGGCCCACTGGTGGGAAACCTTCAGCCTGGCCAACGACACCGTGCGCCGCGACATGGTGGACGAGGTGCGCCTGGAGCAGCAACGGGCCAAGCCCAAGGCCGGCAAACCCAAAGCCGGTGAGCCCAAAGCGGGCCGTGGCCGGGTCTTCCGCGCACCGCCCGACGCCAACGAGCCCACCGCCGAAGCCGAGTTGCCAGACCCGCGCTTCCGCACCGACATGGCGCCCGCCGACGACGCGGCGCCGTCTCAGGAAGCGGACGATGGCCTGCCGGGCGAGGCCGCCCCCGCCAAAAAACGCCGCCGTCGCCGCCGCAAACCCAATGGCGGCGCGGGCCACGACACGCCGGCCGATCCGTCCGACGGCGCCGACGCGTGAGGCCCCCCGTCAGCGCCTACATCGCCTTGGGTGCCAACCTGGGCGATGCCCGGGCCACCGTCGCCGCGGCCATCCAGGTCCTGGACCGGCTGCCCGACACGCGGCTGCTGCGCGCCTCCAGCCTGTACCGCACCGCACCCTGGGAGGCCACCGGCCCCGACTTCATCAACGCCGTGGCTGAGGTGGCCACCGGCCTGAACGCGCCCAGCTTGCTGCGCGCCTTGCAGGCGCAGGAGCTGGCCGCCGGTCGTGAGCGCCCGTACCGCAACGCCCCGCGCACGCTGGACTTGGACCTGTTGCTGTACGGCGATGCCCGCATCGATTCGCCCGAACTCACCGTGCCCCACCCCCGTCTGTGGGAACGCGCCTTCGTGCTGCAGCCTCTGGCCGAGATCGCCCCCCAGCGCGTCCCGGCCGAGCGCCTGCAGGCCGTGGCCGGGCAGGGCATCGAACGCCTGTAAGACGGCCGGGCGCGGCTCAGGGTGCCAGGCGCTCGCGCACCCAGGCGCCGCCGTCCTGGCGGTAGCGCAACCGGTCATGCAGGCGGCTCTTGCGGCCCTGCCAGAATTCCCATTGCGTCGGTTGCAGGCGGAAACCGCCCCAGTGCGGCGGGCGTGGCGGGTTCAGCAAAAACTGCGCGCCGTACTTGGCCGCGTTCGCCACCAGCACGCCCCGGCCACCGATCACCTGGCTTTGCGGGCTGGCCCAGGCACCGATGCGGCTGTCCAGCGGGCGGCTGTGGAAATAGGCGTCGCTCTCGCTGGCGTCCACCCGCTCCACCACCCCCTCGATGCGCACCACCCGCTCCAGCTCCACCCAGTGGAACTGGAGCGCGGCGTAGGGGTTGCCTGCCAGCTCACGGCCTTTGCGGCTGTCGTAGTTGGTGTACCAGACGATGCCGCGCGCGTCGTAGCCCTTGATCAGCACCACCCGGGTGCTGGGGCGCAGGTCGCTGCCCACGGTGGCCACGGTCATGGCGTTGGGCTCGGGGATCTCGCCCCGAATGGCCTCGTGCAGCCATTGGTCGAATTGCTGCAGCGGGTCGGCGTGCGAAGCGTCCTCGCTCAGCTCGGCGCGCTCGTAACTTTTGCGGAGGTCGGCGATGTTCATGGCGGCAGTATGGCACGCGTGCCGGTGACCGCTGGCGCTGCGCCGGACGGGGCCACGGCTTAGAATCGCAGGCGACATTCCTTTCTGCCCATGACCGATTCCGCCGCCCCCATTCTGCCCACCCAGCTCGATGTGAAGGCCCTGGCCCGCCAGGGCCAGCCCTTCGCCGGGGGGCTGCCCCTGTCGGTGTTCGCGCGCTTGATGGCGGACGCGCCGGCCTGGCCGGCCGAGGCGGAGGCGCCGCTTGCCGAGGTGCGCTGGCAGGCCCGGGCCGAGTTCCGCGAGCGCAGCGTGGCCGAGTCGGCCGAACGCGTCGTGGGCGGCGCTGCCGGCGGCGCGCCGCTGTGGCTGCACCTGGCGGTATCGGCCAGCGTGCCGCAGACCTGCCAGCGCTGCCTGCAGCCCTACGCCCAGCAGGTGCAGGTGGACCGCTGGTTCCGTTTCGTCGCCGACGAGGCCACGGCCGAAGCGCAGGACGACGACAGCGAAGAGGACCTGCTGGTGTTCGAGCCCCGCTTCAACCTGTTCGACCTGATCGAGGACGAGTTGCTGATGGAGCTGCCCCTGGTGCCGATGCACGACACCTGCCCGACCGCCTTGCCCACCAGCGCCGGCGACCTGGACGCCGATGACCAAGCCGAGCGCCCCCATCCGTTTGCCGCCCTGGCCGCGCTCAAGCCGCGTGCGGGTGGGTCGGATGGGCAAGGTGCTTGATGCATTTTCGAACTGCGGGGTATAATTCCCGGTTTCGCGCTGGCCTGAACACGTGTGTCAGGGCTGGTGCCATCACCAACCCCCGCAAGCCTTTAGAGGCGATTGCCTTTTTCATAGGAGCCAACCATGGCTGTTCAGCAAAACAAAAAGTCTCCCTCCAAGCGCGGCATGCACCGTTCGCACAACGCCCTGACCGTGCCGGGCACCGCCGTGGAGCCGACCACCGGCGAAATGCACCTGCGTCACCACATCAGCCCCAACGGTTTCTACCGCGGCCGTCAGGTGCTGAAGAACAAGTCCGAGGCTTGATCGGCGGCGTCCTGCCGCGCGTCGCGCCACAGGCTTCTCCGCAAAGCCCGCATGGAGCATGCGGGCTTTTTGCGTCTGTGGTCCCGCTTTTGCCGGAACGGGTGCCGGCACGTTTGAAGGTCTGACCATGATCACCATTTCGGTCGATTGCATGGGTGGGGATCACGGTCCCGCCGTCACCCTGCCGGCCTGTGCGGCCTTTCTGGCGGCCCACCCCCAGGCCCGCTTGCTGCTGGTGGGGCGACCCGAGGCGCTGGCCACCCTGCCGCCCGCGCTGGACGCGTCCCGTTGCACCGTGGTGCCCGCCAGCGAGGTGGTGACCATGGACGACCCGGTGGAGGTGGCCCTGCGCCGCAAAAAGGATTCGTCCATGCGCGTGGCCATCGCCCAGGTCAAGGACGGGGCCGCTCAGGCCGCGGTGTCGGCCGGCAACACCGGCGCGCTCATGGCCATTGCCCGCTACGTGCTCAAGACGCTGGACGGCATCGACCGCCCGGCCATCGCCACCCAGATGCCCAACGCCACCGGTGGCGCCACCACCGTGCTCGACCTCGGCGCCAACGTCGATTGCAGCGCCGAGCACCTGCTGCAGTTCGCCGTCATGGGCTCGGCCCTGGTCGCGGCGGCGGGCAAGGAGTCGCCTTCGGTCGGTCTGCTCAACATCGGTGAAGAGGTCATCAAGGGCAACGACGTGATCAAGCAGGCCGGTGCCTTGCTGCGCCAGGCCGGTGACCGTGGCGACCTGAACTTCTACGGCAACGTCGAAGGCAACGACCTGTTCAAGGGCACGACCGACATCGTCGTTTGCGACGGCTTCGTCGGCAACGTGGCCCTCAAGGCCAGCGAGGGTTTGGCCAGCATGATCGGCGGCTTCATCCGCGAAGAGTTCTCGCGCAGCGTGTTCACCAAGCTGGCGGCGCTGGTGGCCTATCCGGTGCTGTCGGCCTTCAAGCACCGGGTGGACCACCGCCGCTACAACGGTGCGGCCTTGCTGGGTTTGCGCGGGCTGGTCTTCAAAAGCCACGGTTCGGCCGACGCCTTCGCGTTCGAGCAGGCCTTGGTGCGCGCGTATGATGCGGCCCAACACCAACTGCTCGACAGTGTCAAAGCCCGCATCGCGCAGGCCGCGCCCCTGATGGCGCCGCCCGTGGCCGAAGCGGCTTGAAACCTGTGGCCGGGGCTGGGTTCTGCCCGGTCCGGCGCTTGTCCTGTCTGCGAACCCTGACCCCAACGCCATGAGACGATATTCCCGCATCACCGGCACCGGCAGCCACCTGCCGCCCAAGCGCCTGACCAACGCCGACATGGTGGCCTTGCTGGCCGCGCGCGGCATCGAAACCAGCGACGAATGGATCGTCGAGCGCACCGGCATCAGCGCCCGCCATTACGTGGACGAAGGGGTGAATTCGAGCGATCTTGCTTTCCAGGCCTGCCGCCAGGCGCTGGCCGCGGCCGGCCGCAAGGCCAGCGAGATCGACCTGATCATCGTCGCCACCTCCACGCCCGACATGGTGTTCCCGTCCACCGCGTCCATCCTGCAGCGCAAGCTGACCGAGGCCGCCCTGGCCGAGGGCGACACGGGTGCTGCCGGCGGGGCCGCGTTCGACGTGCAGGCGGTGTGCACCGGCTTCATCTACGCCCTGACCGTGGCCGACGCCCTGATCCAGTCCGGCGCCGCCCAGCGCGCGCTGGTGGTGGGGGCCGAGGTGTTTTCTCGCATCCTCGACTTCAACGACCGCACCACCTGCGTGCTGTTCGGCGACGGTGCCGGCGCCGTGGTGCTGGAAGCCACCGAACACGACGGCAGCGGACCGGCCGTGCTGGCCAGCGACATCCACGCCGACGGCCGCCACACCGGCATTTTGTGCGTGCCGGGCACCGTCAGCGGCGGCCAAATTTTGGGCGATCCGCTGCTGAAAATGGACGGCCAGGCCGTGTTCAAGCTGGCCGTGGGCCTGCTGGAAAGCGCGGCCAAGAACGCGCTGGCCAAGGCCGGCAAGGCCGAGGCCGACATCGACTGGCTGGTGCCGCACCAGGCCAACATCCGCATCATGCAAAGCACCGCGCGCAAGCTGAAAATGCCCATGGACAAGGTGATCGTGACCGTGCAGGACCACGGCAACACCTCGGCCGCGTCCATCCCGCTGGCGCTGGACCACGGCGTGCGCACCGGCCAGATCCAGCCGGGCCAGACCCTGATGCTCGAAGGCGTGGGCGGTGGCTTCACCTGGGGTGCCGTGCTGGTGCGCCTGTAAACCCGAATTTGGAGAAGAAGAATGTCGTTTGCATTTGTGTTCCCCGGCCAAGGCTCGCAGGCCGTCGGCATGCTCGACGCCTGGGGCGACCACCCAGTGGTGGCCGAAACCCTGAAAGAAGCCTCCGACGCCTTGGGCGAGGACGTGGCGAAACTGATCCACGAAGGCCCCAAAGAAGCCCTGGCCCTGACCACCAACACCCAGCCGGTGATGCTGGTGGCCGGTGTGGCCGCCTGGCGCGTCTGGCGTGCCGACGGCGGTGCGCTGCCCGCCGTGGTGGCCGGCCATTCGTTGGGCGAGTATTCGGCCCTGGTGGCCTCTGGCGTGCTGACGCTGGCCCAGGCCGCACCCTTGGTGCGCTTCCGTGCCCAGGCCATGCAGGACGCGGTGCCGGTGGGCACCGGCGCCATGGCCGCTATTTTGGGCATGGCCGCGGACAAGGTCCGCGAAGGCTGTGCCGAGGCGCAGGCCACCTTCCCCGCGGGCAGCGGCGAGGTGGTGGAGGCTGTGAACTTCAACGACCCGGCCCAGACCGTGATCGCTGGCAGCAAGGCCGCGGTGGAGAAGGCCTGCGAGGTGCTGAAGGCCAACGGCGCCAAGCGCGCGCTGCCGCTGCCGGTGTCGGCCCCCTTCCACTCCAGCCTGATGAAGCCCGCCGCCGAGCGCCTGAAAGAGAAGTTGGCTGTCACGGTGCTGGCCGCCCCGCAGATCCCGGTGCTCAACAACATCGACGTGGCGGTGGAAACCGACCCCGACCGCATCCGCGACGCGCTGTACCGCCAGGCCTTTGGCCCGGTGCGCTGGGTCGAGAGCGTGCAGGCGCTCAAAGCCCGCGGCATCGCCACCGTGGTGGAATGCGGCCCCGGCAAAGTGCTGGCCGGCATGGTCAAGCGCATCGACGTCGAACTGGGCAGCGCCGCCCTGTACGACCCGGCCACGCTGGCCGAGGCCAAGGCCTTGCTGGCCTGACACCCGAAACACACAAGACGGAGAGGGAATCCCATGTCTGACACCGCATTTGCCGGCCAGGTGGCCCTGGTCACCGGCGCCTCGCGCGGCATTGGCGCGGCAATCGCGCTCCAACTGGCCAAGCAAGGCCTCAAGGTCGTGGGCACCGCCACCAGCGACGACGGCGCCGCCAAAATCACCCAGGCCCTGTCGGCCCACGCCGGCTGCCGGGGCGCCAAACTCGACGTGAACAACGCCGCCGAGGCCGAGGCCCTGATCGACGCCATCGTCAAAGAACACGGCGCGCTGCACGTGCTGGTCAACAACGCCGGCATCACCCGCGACATGCTGGCCATGCGCCTGAAGGACGAGGACTGGGACGCGGTGCTCGACACCAACCTCAAGGCCGTCTTCCGCATGAGCCGCGCCGTGATCCGCCCGATGATGAAGCAGCGCTACGGCCGCATCGTCAGCATCACCAGCGTGGTCGGCGCCTCGGGCAACCCGGGCCAGGCCAACTACGCCGCCGCCAAGGCCGGTGTGGCCGGCATGACCCGCGCCCTGGCGCGCGAGCTGGGCAGCCGCAACATCACCGTCAACTGCGTGGCGCCGGGCTTCATCGAAACCGACATGACCGCCGCCTTGCCTGAAGCGCAGCAGCAGGCCTTGCTGGGCCAGATCCCGCTGGGTCACCTGGGCAAGCCGGCCGACATCGCCCACGCGGTGGCCTACCTGGCCAGCCCGCAGGCCGCTTACGTGACGGGGCAGGAGCTGCACGTCAACGGCGGCATGTTCATGGCCTGACGCGCCGGAATTTCCTGGCGTTCGTGCATTTCGTTTAACATTCGGCCCCGGTCACCGCCTGGGGCCAAGAGGCCGGGCCCACGCCCGGTGTGTGCCATCGCAGGGGCTGTGCAAGCGGCCCGGCTAAAATGGCGGTACTGTTTTTAACCACCCTCAGAGGGAACTATGAGCGACATCGAAGCACGTGTGAAGAAGATCATTGCCGAACAACTCGGCGTGGAAGAGGGTCAGGTGACCAACGAGAAAGCCTTTGTGGCCGATCTGGGCGCCGACTCGCTCGACACCGTGGAACTGGTGATGGCCTTGGAAGACGAATTCGGCATCGAGATCCCGGACGAAGACGCCGAGAAGATCACCACCGTGCAGAACGCGATCGACTACGCCGTCGCCCACCAGAAAGCGTAAGCGCCGATGAGCCGCCGCCGTGTCGTCGTGACCGGTCTGGGCTGCATCAGCCCCGTGGGCAACACGGTGGATGCGGCCTGGGCCAACCTGCTCGCCGGGCAATCCGGCATCGACCTGATCACCAAGTTTGATGCCTCGAACTTCGCCTGCAAGATCGCGGGTGAGGTCAAAGGGTTTGACCTGGAGTCCTACATCGGCGCCAAAGAGGCGCGGACCATGGACACCTTCATCCACTACGGCATCGCCGCCGCGGCGCAGGCCGTGGCCGACGCCGGTCTACCGGTGGGTGAGGCGCTGAGCGAGGAAGAGGCCTGCAAGATCGGCTGCATCATCGGCTCCGGCATCGGCGGCTTGCCGATGATCGAGGAAACCCACGCCGAACTGACGAACCGCGGCCCGCGCCGCATTTCGCCGTTCTTCGTGCCGGCCTCGATCATCAACATGATTTCTGGGCACGTCTCCATGCGGTTTGGCTTCAAGGGGCCGAACATCGCCGTGGTCACGGCCTGCACGACCGGCCTGCACTGCATCGGTGAGGCTGCTCGCAAGATCGAATACGGCGACGCCGACGTGATCGTCGCCGGCGGCGCCGAGTCCACCGTGTCGCCGCTGGGCATCGGTGGCTTTGCCGCGATGCGCGCGCTGTCCACCCGCAACGACGACCCGGCCACCGCGTCCCGCCCCTGGGACAAGGACCGCGACGGCTTCGTGCTGGGCGAAGGCGCCGGCGTGATGGTGCTGGAAGAGTACGAGCACGCCAAGGCGCGTGGCGCCAAGATCTACGCCGAGGTGGCGGGCTACGGCATGAGCGCCGACGCCGGCCACATGACCGCGCCGAACATGGACGGCCCGCGCCGCGCCATGCTCAACGCCCTGCGCAATGCCGGCATCAACGCCGACCAGGTGGATTACCTGAACGCGCACGGCACCTCCACCCCGCTGGGCGACATCAACGAGACCAACGCGATCAAGGCGGCGCTGGGCGACCACGCCAAGAAGATCGTGGTGAACTCGACCAAGTCCATGACCGGCCACCTGCTGGGCGGTGCCGGGGGCATCGAGAGCGTGTTCACCGTGCTCGCGGTGCACCAGCAAAAGAGCCCGCCGACCATCAACATCTTCAACCAGGACCCGGAATGCGACCTGGACTACTGCGCCAACACCGCGCGGGACATGAAGATCGACGTGGCGGTGAAGAACAACTTCGGCTTCGGCGGCACCAACGGCACGCTGGTGTTCCGGCGCGTCTGACCGCTGCCGCGGTGCGGCCCCGTTCCGCATGAGCCGCCATCCCCCGGCGGTCGAATACCCGGTGGGCCCGCGTGCCCGATGGGTTGTCGCCGGCACCCTGGGGCTGCCTGTGGCCTGGGCGCTGGGCCTCCTGCTCTGGGTCCGTGCGCTCGACGGCCAGAGTTGGCCCGGGGCTTGGTGGTTTTCCTTGGCGGTCGGCCTGGTGCTGCTGGCTTGGGGCCATTGGCGTGCCCGCCATCCTCTGATCGGCACCCTGGTCTGGGCGCCCGAGACCGGCTGGCACTGGCGCAGCGCGGCCTACCGGCACGGCACCCCCCTGTCGGCCCTGCACCCGGTGCTCGACCTCCAGTCGGTGGTGCTGGTCCAGGCGCACACCCGTGCCGGCTTGGTCCTGTGGCTCTGGCTGGTGCGCGAGGCCGACCCGCCTGCCTGGGACGCGGTGCGCCGAGCCCTGCAGGTGCGCTGGCCCGAGGTCGGACGTGCGCTCCGTGGGTGAAACGAGCGGCCCGGCCGCTTCGGGTATATTTGCCGGCTCACGACCGACATGAGCGACCACCCCCTCCCCGCGCCGAACGCCGACACCTTGCTCGTCCAGCAGACCCTGGCCGGCGATCAGCGTGCCTTCGAGATGCTGGTGGTCAAGTACCAGCGGCGGGTCGAGCGCCTGATCGGCCGCATGGTCCGCGACACCGATTTGGTGCAGGACATCGCCCAGGAAACCTTCATCCGGGCCTACCGCGCACTCGGCCAGTACCGTGGCGAGGCGCAGTTCTACACCTGGCTCTACCGCATCGCCGTCAACACCGCCAAAAAACAGCTCATGGAACTCAAGCGCGACCCGCTGGTGTTCATGAGCGCCTTGCAGTCTGGCGACGACGATGAAACTTCTGGGCTGGAAAACGAACTAAATGCCCAAGCGGCCGATGCCGAGACCCCCGAAGCGGTGCTGGCCAGCAAGGAGATCGCCGAAGCCGTGAACGCGGCCATGGAAGCCTTGCCCAAGGAACTGGGCCAGGCCATCGCCTTGCGGGAGATCGAAGGCCTCAGCTACGAGGAAATTGCGCAGGCGCTGGATTGTCCCATCGGCACCGTGCGCTCCCGCATCTTCCGCGCCCGTGAGGCGATTTCGGCGCGCATCAAGCCCATGCTGGAACGCCAGTCGGGCAAGCGCTGGTGAACCTGGGGACCCTTTGGAAGTCTAACGACCATGCAGAACCTGACCGATGCATCCCCCGACCCAGCCCCGGTCGTACCGCTGGCTGATGCGGCCTTGCGCGAAGCCTTGTCCGCCATGTGGGACGGCGAATGTCCGGCGGAGCAGGTGCCCGGCGTGACCCGGGCCTACGCCGCATCGGCGGAGTTGCAGGCGGCTTGGGCCGATTACCAGTGGCTGGGCGAGGCCTTGCGCGCCCAGCCAGCGCCGCAGCCGGCGCCGAACCCCGCTTTCGTGGCCGGTGTCATGGCCCGGATCGCCGCCGAAACGGTGGCTGCGCCGGCCCCGGCCGCCGTGGCCTTGCAGCCTGCGCGACCGCCGGCCGCCAACGACGCGGTGTTCCGCTGGAAAGTGGTGGCCGGGGTGGCGTCGGTGTGTGCCGTGGCGGCCTTGGCTTGGCAGGTGGCGGTGGCCCCGGCGCCCGGTGCGGCGCCCCAGTGGGCCCAAGCCCCTGCGGCACAGGCGCCCGCCGCCGTGGCGGTGGCCACCGACCACGGGGTCGTGCTGCGCGATCC
>NZ_NWMV01000024.1 GCF_002837145.1 Macromonas nakdongensis
TTTGACCTGGCCATCGGGGAGCTGCTCTGGATACTATCCGGTAGCAACGCACTAGACTTCATCGAGCACTACATCTCAAAGTACACGAAGTCATCGGATGATGGATTGACCATCCACGGCGCGTACGGTCCCAGGATGTTTGGCAAACGCCCAAACGACCAGTTGGCACGCGTCATTTCATCGCTGAAGAGCAAGCCCGACTCGCGTCAGGCAGTGGTGCAGTTGTTCGATCGCCATGACACGCTTGAGTATCACAACGACATCCCCTGCACCTGCACTATGCAGTTCGTCATCCGGGATCGACGGCTTCACATGCTGACATCCATGCGGTCGAACGACGCCTGGGTTGGCCTGCCGCACGACGTGTTTGCGTTCACCATGATCCAGGAGCTTGTAGCCCGGTCGCTGGATGTCGAGTTGGGAGAGTACAGGCACTCTGTCGGTAGCCTGCACCTGTACGAAGGGGACGAGAAAAAAGCCATTCGCTACCTTGAAGAGGGCTGGCAGCCCAGGCGCCCGATGCCTCCGATGCCCAAGGGCGACCCATGGGCTTCCGTGCAGACGCTCTTGGATTTCGAGAAGGCGGTGAGGAACGGCAACGCGAGTGCCGTAGACCCGCGGGAATCCATGGAGCCATACTGGGCGGACCTGGCCACCCTACTGGCGATCTACAAGTCCGGTAAGACAACTGGCAACCAAAACGAGATCAAGCGATTAAAGCGGCGTCTGTGCGACGACGTTTACGCCATGTACATCAACAAGCGCTACGGGGTCGTACCTTCGGTCAAAGACCAAGTGACGATATTCGATAGCAGCAACAACGCATCAAAGGCCGCAGTATGAATGCGCACGAAAAGGAACAGCGGGCGCAAGCCCTGGAAGCCCAGCTCCTTACATTCCATCAGCACAATATGCCACTGCGAGGAGTGGTGCCTCCCGAGAACATGCTTGCCTTCGTCTGGCAACTCATCGACAGCATTCAACGTGTGTCGTATGTACAGACCGTCCGTACCCGCCCTATCAGCGCGTCACGTGCCGACCCGCAGAGCCCGTTCTTCGACCCCATTAGGGCGGCCGTGGCCGTGTCTGCGGAACAGGCGGAGGAGGCCTTCTGGCTTGTCTTCTTGGCTACCCACTGCGGTCGCCACCTCAGGACCGGGTGGCAGCTTGCTGCTGAGCTCTATGGTGCCTCCGAAGCGGTGCCATGGACGTGGGCCCGGATCCTAAACGATCCACAGTCCTATGCCCACTGGATCGAGGATTATCACGGGACCTTCGTCGGCAAGTTCGGCAATCACCGTAAGTACGAGTCGCTCAAGCCGGGGCCCAAGGGGACGGGTGCTATCGTTCGCAGCTACGTCGCCTGGATCACCGGCTTTGGCTCACACGCTGCAATGATTGCTCAGGCTCACGCCCAAACCAAAGGGAATGCACGTCACGCCTTCGGTTTGCTCTATAAACAAATGCGAGCAGTGCTGCGCTTTGGCCGCACGGGCCGCTTCGACTACCTCACCATGCTTAGCAAGGTTGGACTCGCCAACATCGAAGCGGACTATACATACATGAACGAGGCAACCGGACCGAAGCGCGGTGCCAAGTTGCTGTTCGACGGCCAGATCGACTCCAACACAGGAGCCCGCGTGTTGGAGGAACGGGTGGCCGCACTTGAGCAGCATCTCGGCGTCGGTATGCAAGTCATGGAGGACGCCATGTGCAACTGGCAGAAAAGCCCAAATCGCTACAAGCCCTTCCGCGGCTAGGCCTACTCAGCCCAAGAATACCGCTTCTTGAGGAAATTTAGCTTGTCCTGACGCAGCAACCCACGGTGCTGAAGCTGACCGACCACGATGCCGGGCGAGATGGACAAGTTCTTTGCAAACCTCATGATGTTGCGGTACTCATGGGGCAACGTCCGCAAGGCCGCTTCTTCGGACGGCGGGATTAGCAACTGGCCAGCAAACTTGTTCGCTTCGCCCTCTTCGTGGCTATCGAGCTCACGCCGGTCGGACCATTCGAGAAACAACCGGTCTTCATGGAGAACCAAGTGACCGGCTTCGTGGAAGAAGGTGAACCAAAAGCTGTCGTCACGTAGGTAGCGAACGCTGAGCTGCAAGATCGCTTTGCCGTTCTTGACGCGCGTCGCGCCGCTAGCCGGACACCCCCTTGGCGCGCGCACGATGATAACCGCGACGCCGCAGGCGGCACACAGTTCCTGCAGCTGTGGGATGAACTCAGCAGGCTCGTGAAGTCGGGTCAGCGGCTTCAACGATGGCAGCAAGCGTTCAAAGCATTCACGCGACCAAGTGCCCACGGACAACTCGGCCGCCGCCAGCTCCCCTTGTCTTAGCCATGCGGCGACTGACGCCGACTGCGTCGTAAAAGCAGGGGACGTGCGATAAGCAGTAATGCCGGTTTGATCCGAAAGCCATGCATCGCGCCACTCGTCGACAGTGCTGACTTGGAAAAATTCCAGCGCGTGCTGGAGTTTTTCGTTAGTCGAAGTCGCTGCCTTCAGCCAGCCGTACCGCGCCATATCTGCGAAGGGGAGGTTTGAGACCCACTGTCTGTTGTCAGCCTGCAGCGTCTGAAGATCGCGCCGGTACTGCGCCTCCCGTGCGAGCCAGAAACGCTCGCTGGCTCCAACCACGCCGGTCAGGCACTTTGCGCGAGCAGCCGTTATGGGCAACTCCCCGTCGAAAAGCTGTGAGAGGCTTTCTAGAGAAACCCCTAACGCCTGCGCCAGGTCGTCGGATCGAAGGTTCTTCTTGGCGGCAAGATGTCGCACGGTCTCACCCGGAGGAGACGCCCATGCTGGAAAAAACTCATTGGAGCGCATCAAAGGTCACCTCCAATATGGACGATCTTTAGCCTAAAGACTTTAGCCCAGTCAACCGTTTCGCCCGTCATCGGTACTTGCTGATGGTTCACTTCGCAGTAGAGGTATCGCCCTTCACTGAGTTCAAACCGTATCAGTCCCACCTTCAACCCGCAATTCTCAAATTCCAGCCCCATCTCCATTAGCTCTGCGACCGATTCAACGGCTTCCAGATCGGCGAGATACCTACGTAAGGCATAAGCGGCATTATTCCCGAACTCACGCTTGGCCCTCGCGGGACTCTCACACGTGGAACGCAACGCTATTGACTGGAACGCGACTTCAAGCCCCATCAGTCGATTGTCCTCGAATATCGCAGCGCAGCGCGAGCAACATCACCAGGTCGTAGGTGCCGGCCCTATTTCCCGTTCGCAGCCGGCTCTTGGAGTCGCACGGGTCCGAAAGTTGGGGCTTCAGCACGCGGCCTTTACTCCGCCGCACTGGCCAGCGCTAACGTGCGCACAGCGGACGTCGGTAGACTTCCGCTCCCAGCCTAAAAAAGCACCCGCGTCACGCCCACCTGCCCTGCCGTCGGCGCCTCGCTCGCCTGTAGCACTCCGGCACCTGGCGCATTGAGCAATTCAGACGCCACGCGGATATCGGCTTTCAACCAAGCCCCAAACTGCACTGGCTCCAACACCACCACGCTGCGCTTCTCATCCCCCGGCCGGTGAAACCGCCCCATCACCGGGTGCCCATCCGCGTTGACGGTAAGCATCGAGAACGTCGTCACGATCTCACCGGTGCCTGGATCGGTCCACCGGTCCCAGATGCTGGCCACGCCCATGGGTTGGCCGTCCTCCCGCCGTATGCGCCACCTCACCGCCCTGCCCGTCTCCCAGCTGGGCTCGAAGAAGTCATCGAGCAGTGCGATGGCGAATTGCCGCTTGCGCCATGGCGTGCGGTAGCTGGGTTTCTCGGCCACCGTCTCGGTGCGAGCGTTGTAGGTCTTGCGGCCGATCTGCGTGGCGGCCTGGCCGTCCTGGGCCCAGTGCGGGATCAACCCAAACCTGGCTGCCTGGCAGGTGATGCGGGCTTGATCGTCCAACAAGGCGATCGGCGCTGCATAGCCTGGGTAGGTCTCCTGCGGGCAGTTCAGGCCCGAGACGTCCACGCCCAAGGTTTCACGGCTCCAGCGGTCGTTGCGGGTGGGGGTGAAGTTGGTGCACATGGGCTGGACGAATCTGTCTGCTCACTGCCCAAAAGATGAGCAGCTTCAATGGGCGGCTTGCAAATCAACGGTTTGTACCACTTTGCCTGGGCTTATCCACAGGGCTGCCCACGGTAAATGGGGATGTGTTTGCCCCACCCAAAAGAAACCCGGCCAAGGCGCTGTGTGCCGGGCCGGGTTGAAGACGTGCCAGGCACGCCCCCGTTCAGGGAGGTGAAACGGGGCTGGTTGAAGCCAGCCCCGTGAATCTAACAGCAATTGGCTCGGGGAGGTGTCTCCCGCTTGAAGACGTGTTGATCAGCCCGGATCGCAGCCTGGAGGTTTCTGCGTATCGGATTTTGATCCGCAGGCGGTGTAATATCAACTCAATTTCGTTGAGTTTCAATTCTTTCCTGCCTGACTGACTCTGCCCATGCCCGTCAAACCGATATCTGCTGAACTGCAGGCCCTGCGCCGCCATAACGCCTTGGCGCTGTTCGTGCGCTGGCGTCTCCAAGAGATCGCCGAGGGTCGCGGTGGTGGCGACAAGGCCTTTGCCGACGCCGTGGGCATCGACAACGCCCACTGGAGTCGCCTGAAGGCCGGCACCCCGTTGGGGCCGAAGTTGGCGCGGCGTCTGGAAGCCGCCTGCGGGGTGGAGGCCGGTTGGCTGGACCAGTCGCACGATGGGGTGAGGCAATCGCCCTCTGCCGATGCTGAGCCCTCGGATGGCGGCCCCCAGTGGACGGACATTGAGCCGCTGGAGAGTCCGTCGCGCCATGTGCTGTTGCAAGCCCTGGGGCCCAAGGCCGCTTTGGAGATGCCCTGGATGCAGCACAGCACCCCTGCTGGGTTCCCCTCCCCGGCGGCTGACTTTGAAGTGAATCGGGTGGACCTCGCTGAGATGCTGGCGTTGGACGAGCCCTTTTGCTTCATGACCCGTGTGCGGGGTCAGTCCATGGTCAACGAAGGCATCCATGACGGCGACCTGGTGGTGGTCAACCGGTCGCTGACACCGAAGCACGGTGACATCGTGGTGGCGGCGGTGGACAACGAGCTGACGCTCAAGACCCTGTACCAGAAGGATGGGCTCACCAAGCTGGTGGCTGCCAACCCCGCTTTCCCGGACATCGTGCTCAAGGAAGGACAGACCTTGACGGTCTGGGGTGTGATGACCGCCTGTGTGAAGCTCTTCGGTCGCAAGATTTGAGGGTATGAATCCATGGGGTTCGCTGTCTCATCGCCTTCGGTGTTTGCCTTGCTTGATGGCAACAACTTCTATTGTTCGTGCGAACGGGTGTTTGACCCTTCCCTGAACGGTCAGCCGATGGTGGTGCTGTCCAACAACGACGGCTGTTCGATTGCCCGTTCTGACGAGGCCAAAGCCCTGGGAATCAAGATGGGGGCGCCCTGGTTTCAGATCCGACACCTGGAGCAGACAGCGGGCCTGAAGGCGTATTCGGCCAACTTCGAGCTGTACGGGGACATGAGCCACCGCATGATGACGATGGCGGAAACCTTGGGCTGTGGGCAGGAGGTTTACAGCATTGACGAGTGTTTCCTGGACATGACGGGCATCCCGGATGCCACCGAGCGAGCCCGGCGCAAGCAAGCGGAGATCCTGCAAGGCATAGGCATTCCCACCTGCATCGGGATCGCCCACACCAAAACCCTGGCCAAGCTGGCGAACCACATCGCCAAATCGGCCGACCGCAAGCCGGGGAGCTACCCGCCTCAATTGGGCAAGGTGTGCAACCTGGCCGAGATGACGGACAGGCAGCGAGACTGGTTATTCAATCGCACCGCCGTCACCGAGGTGTGGGGAGTGGGTCCCCGCATTGGCAAGCAGCTCAACGCGGCAGGCATCCACACCGTGCTGAATTTGAAGCGACTGGACCCGGCCACGGTGAAACGCAACTGGTCGGTGGTGCTGGAACGAACGGTGCGCGAGCTCAATGGCGTCTCGTGCTTCTCCATGGACAACGTCCCAGAGCCCAAGCAACAGATCGCCTGCACGCGCTCTTTTGGACAGAAGGTGACGGCCCTGGCCGAACTCAAAGAAGCGGTGACGGAATTTGCCGGTCGGGCAGCGCAAAAGTTGCGGGGCCAGAACAGCCAAGCCAATGCCGTGCTGGTGTTCATCCACACCAGCCGCTTCAGGGTACAGGACAAACAGTACGCCAAGTCCATCACCGTGCCACTGCGGCTGCCCACGGCAGACACGCTGCGCATTGTGGGGGCGGCCCTGATGGGGCTGGAGCGCATCTTCAGGCCGGGCTACAACTACGCCAAGGCGGGGGTGATGTTGCTGGACTTGCAGGCGGCCACCGTGGCGCAGCAGGAGCTGGACCTGGGCGACGATGCGCGGGAGACGGAGGTGCGCAACGGACGCTTGATGGCGGCGCTGGATGCGCTCAACGACCGCTACGGCAGGGGCACGCTCAAGCTGGGTTCGGCATTGGTGGAGGGTCGGGACGCGAGGCAGCGCAGCCGCTGGGTGATGAAGCAGGAGCGGCGCACACCTCGGTATACGACGCGGTGGGATGAGGTCATGGCTGTCACGTGACCGCTGTGTCTTGGCATCGATTCCGTCACCCGTTGAGGCCCGCGCCTCTTACAAAGGGGGCTTACAAATGCCCATCATGGGTAGCCCAGATCACTCAACGGACCGTCAAACGGGTGTCAATGTTCCACGCACCAAATCGAGTTCTAACGCTGGGCGTGGCGCACATCTCTGCGGAAGTTCTGCAACGCACGATGATCGCTGGGTGAGCAGGGAACCGTGAGCGTCAGGTCCCCAATTGGGGAGGTCAGTCTGCCATGCCTGGCACCTCGCCGAAACAGCCAGCCCTCATGAACAAGCTGCTTCACAAACTGATTGAAATCTTTGTTCGTGCAGTATTTCATAGCACCAGGCGTGCGCCGAATGTGTACGAGCGGTCAGAGCCAGTCGCCTCGTTTGTCGATAAACCCCCATTTGCCGTTTTGCCTCACAGCCGCACGGCCTGCCTGGAATGACTTGGCCTCATCAAAGCGCGGCTGGATGACCCATTGCTGGCGCTCGTTCACAAAGCCCCATTTGCCGCCTGTGTGCTGCACAGCAGCCAATCCTTCGCTGTAGGAGCTGACGTTTCGGAATTTGGGACCGGGTGCGCTGCATGCGCTCAGCAGCAGACATGCGGACAGGGCTGCGCCGAAAAGGTACTTGGACATGGTGATTTCCAGAAAGTGGGCCATGAGGGACATCCCTTGCAAGTCCGTTGCAGGGGATGTCCGGGGTGCTTTACCGTTTTGCCGGCGGGTTGTTGCCGCGACGGTCACCCGATGGCTTGCCTGTCTTGCTGGGAGCGTTTTCAAGTGTGGTGTTACGCATGTTTCATCTTTCAGTTCACCTCCAAAACACACAGCATGAAACCCTAGGGAGGTGCCGGATCTGATGCTGAACGGACGATGTGTTTCGGTCCGATGGGAGATATTGAACCAACAAATCTCGACATGAGCATCACAGATGCATCGACAATGCATAGATGCATAATCCGATGCATACCAGCTTCTGTAGAAGATATTCTTCTTGCGAGGAATACCGCTCCATCACCCATCCATGCCATCACTCAACCCCATCAAAACAGCCCAGCATGCCAAGGGGTTTTCATCATTTGGGGCGACAGCCAGAGCACTGCTCCAAGCGCACCCTGACAACGACTGGGGGATGCAACCCCGATCACTGGAAACACAGCTTGGCAAGCTCGACAAAGGAGTAACCACCTGGTGGATCAACCATATCGAAGTTGCACAAGCGCTCGGGTCGTTGTTGGACTTGTCGCTGCCAGATCTGGGACTGCACGACAGTCCTTCTGCCACAAACTTTGCATTCAGCTTTCCAGGGTTTCCAGGCTTGAAGCCGCTGGATTTGAGACGTGAAGAACCGTGGGCAATTGGCAATGAGCAAGTAAACGAGAAGCCTGAAGGCCATCGTTATGGCAGACCTACCCTCGATGAGTGGCTCAGACCGGAACCAACGCAATGGCGCGCACCTTATGAGCACCATTGGTTGCACATCGCCGATGCGCTGGAGAGGCGGCTACTGACCCACCATTTGCTTGCCACCAGCCGGTACAGGGTGGTCGTCTCACCAACACTGGAAGATGCCAGCGACCAGTTGCGGGACCCTAAACCCTTGATCCTTGTGGTCGAAGGAGACGTTACTGAGGAGGACTACAAAGCGCTTGGTCTTCGGCATAGATCGGCCGGATTGCTCGTGATCGCTCCCGTTCCGGTCCGTCAGGTGACAACCGAGTTGGACGCTTACATAGAGTCGATGAGCTGGGAGCGGCTCAGCTTGCCAGACGAGCAGCGACGGTTGTTTGACCTGGCGACCCCAAACCCCCTGAAGCATTGGACCTGGACTCTCCGACATGACTGGCGACCTGCCTTGTTGAAGTGGGTTGAAAAACGACTGAACTGGCAACGAGCAGATACGCTGTTTGACGCACAAAGCATGGGCCATTGGCTGGAGCAATTTGACCCACTGGGCCAGTGGTTTGAGACTCCGTCAGACCTCTTGCAATTGTGTGCAGTGGCGCACTCACAGCCCATCACCAAGCTCCCCAAACCGAACGACGCGAAGGCAGGGAAAAAGCTCACCCAATTGCTGTTCACTGACAAGACTTCACGGCACAGCGCTCAGTTGCAACAATGGGCCGTTACACGCTGGAGCCGCCTGGAACTGGCTTGGCGTGGCTCCCTGTCGGCGGATGATTGGTTGACACTGGTGCCCCCCAGTCAGCTTCCGCCATCGGCTGAGGAAGTGCATGCAATTGCATCAGCGAGAACCGCGCCTGAGAGACAAAAGGCTGCCGACCGCGTTGTGGCTCTCTTGAAAGCAGGCAACGCAGGAGCTTTGCACGGCAACGAGCTACTGACAGAGGGGCCCGTGGGGCAGTTCGCTTTTGCGCACCCCACATGGGTCAGACTGGTCGTGCGCGACAAGCTGATGCGACAGATCGCGGAGGAGTCATCATCCTGGGGCCTGGCTTGTTTTGACGCAGACCGAAGAGCTCAGGTCGACGCGGCACTGGACGCCGTGCCCATGGAGACTTTGATGCAGGCGGTGCAAACGCTGACGCATGACATGGCTGACAACGCCACCTCGGCAGCGGCGCTGGGGGCTTCTGAGGCGTTGTTTGTCGCGATCGGGCGGCGCATTTCCAACCGAGAAGTGATCCACGACACGCTGAAGCCTGCACTGATGCACTTGGCCGAAGCAGTGATCGGCAGGCTTGATCTTGATTTGGCTGCTTTCAGTCTACCGGCGCCTTGGACAAGACCCCTGGAATCACCCTCTCAGCAGTTGGCCTGGATCGGTGCATGCTGGGCATGGAGCTTGCTGGTCACAGTGCCGGACAAACTGGTCGATAAGTCACCACCCAAATGGCTGTTTCCTGGCTGGAGCGAGTCGCTGCCACCCGCTCCCGATTGGCTGGATTCGCTTTGGCCCGAAAAAGGTGTCGAACAGCTATCGAGATCTTGGAAAGACTTCTTCAAGGTGGCCGACGAGCTGGTGAAGGACTGGGATCAACCGGTGGAAAACGCCCCACGCATTTTGAGACTTGCTTTGCTGGGACGCGCCGCTCATGGCGCCTGGCCCGCAGACACCACCTGGTGGGAAGATCTCATCACACTTGAGGATCGATGGACCGAAGAAGTCCTGCTGCAATCGTTCAGATCGGCCGGAAAAGGCTCTGCAGCCCAACTCTGGAGCTCGTACCTTGAATTTGAAATGGGAGCGCAGGAGCGCAAGAGCAACCTGTTTGCTTTTTATCAGCGCTCAAGCGTTCGCCTTTGGCTGCTTTCTCAGCTGTCTCCAGCCGAAGCCTTGGTCGATTTGACGCCTGCTGCTTTGGGACACCTGGCTTCATTTCCTCAGAGTTTGCCGCCTGAGTTTAGAGCCCCATTGCTGCTGGCTCGGTCCCAGTCCATCAGCTTTCAGTCGTTTGTTGACACCGGACCAGATATAGCCAGTTTCGGCAAAAGCGCCAGCCCCGTTCTGCCTGAACTTCTGACGCACGAATGGCTAGGGGTGGCCGCCGCAGAATTCCTGTGGACTTGGGATGCTGCCACAGCCGAACGGTTGTTCCGCGATGAAGCAACGGGTCTGCCAGCTCGCGAAAATCTCTTGCACACCTTTCCAGCCGACAAGCTAGCTGTCGCCATCGAGGTGCTCAACGAAAGTCCGGCGCTTTTTTCCTTGCTGGAGAGGTGTTCGTGGGCACGAAGTCGCCTGCCTTCAGCCGGGAAGAATGCCCCAGAGCTTATCAACTTGCTTCAGTCATGCCCTATCGATTCTGGTGGTCTTGAAACTGGGCACTGAAGTCACAGGAGATGGCGATCCAGCAACAGAAAACCGCCAGGGCATTCACGGTCATTTGCCTTGCAGGATTTATCCCAGTAAAAATCAAACCCGCTTAGAATTTGAACTTAGTTTAATTAAGAATCTCTCAGGGCTCTCTCGAAACCATCCAACAAGAGTAACAGGTAAATTTTCTGGCAAGATCCTAGAATGATGAAACGCTTCCTCATGGTTTCTAATCAAATAAGAACTGACCTCCTCCGCAACGGCGCGAAAGGTACCCCAAGTATGGTCACTCCTTTGCAAAAGATAAGCCTCAGTCAATTTCTTTATAGGTTCAATGTCCTTATCAGCCAAAGCCTTACCCCCAGATCTGGCCCTTTCTGAATAGAGCTTAGAGGGATCTGGAATGATGACCCCAGGTTCGATCCAATGCATCCCCTTACCCAACAGTATCGTCGCAGCAAGATGATCGCTTTTTTGCAGTGCCTCAATAGCTTCGAGAGCAAACTGCCTGGCCACCATAGGAGCCCAAAGGGCACCGTTGTACCCAAGACCGACAAGTGCGTAAACCCCCAACTGCGTGCCATCCAAGCAATCCTCAACACTTCCCCACTTTCGAAAAATCGGGTCATACTTGATTAAAAGCTCTTCCCATCGCTTCTCGAGCCGATGCTTACGCACATAACCATCTACAAAATCGACTATAGACTTGACACCTTGCCGAATCTGCTCTTCAGTCATTGGCTCTGTATCTTTTAAAGAATCGGGTGGTGGATACATCCACCTACCGTCCTTACCGCGACTCCCCTTTAAAGAGTAACTATAAGGTTTATCATCATCCGCAAAATGCAGACGAAGAAAAACCACAAACCGAACCGCAGACTTATTTTTCATGAACTTACCAAAGGCTTTCCACAAGTCTTCAGCTCTATCAAAAATAACTCTTTTGATTCTAGCGCTCATAAATTCACCCACAGCCACAAAACTCAGGAAATTGAATAAAGACCGAGACCAAACCCAACATGAACATAGATCTCATGCTCGTCAGCGAAATTTGCGAGAACCCGGACATCAACTGATGGGGCTGGATACATGCTCGATTTGAGTATACGACCAACAATCGCTTGGCTCCAATAAAGATTGCTCCGAATGACGTAGCGCCTCTCGCTTGAGAGACCAAAGCCACCATGAGCGGCCCCAGACTAGACGCTGATCACAAGCTCAAGGTCACTCATAGGTCTCCATCCAACACGATGACCGCGATATCGACAATCCCACAAGTCGTTGATTTACTTACAAAAGGACGATTTCGGGAGCACAGTGACACTGGCCAGCTCCGCTGGTTATGGTGTCGTGCTTGACCGGATAGACCGTGGTCTACCGACGCGACGTGTTGCACGTCGCTTGAGTGTCATCGTTCCAAACAGGTTGGCCCCTTTGTAAGGCAGCATCTGAATGCGCTGACGGCCCTTATAGAAGTAGCTGAGCACGTCCTCAACCAGTATTTTTCGTCGGTCATGATCCCAATGATCGATCGGTCCCAACACCCACTTTTTTTCCCAGATCTTGTCCCTGTCTCGGTTGACATTGTGGTAATAGCCGCGGCCTTGGGTAATTTCCTGGACCCATAAATGACCGACTTGCTCAGCCAAATATTCGTGCCTTTGGACCTTAGAGCCATCAAAGAACAAAACAAAGTGCATGTGGTATCCGACCCTTGGCGTGTACTCTATACGCCATGCGTAACCAACCAAGTATCTGAATATCTCAGGATGACTCCTCATCTTCTCAGTAAATTTTTGACGGTCTTTCTGGACCTCTTCAAACGGAACCAGACAAATTAAGTTTCCCGAGCCATTCTGCTGTCGATCAGAGCCCCTGAATCTGCTGTGCATGTGATTTTGCGCAGCAACCATCTTTCCAACTTCCTCCTCCGAAAGTACTTCCTTGTGGTACATGAAATCTACCCGAACAACGACCAGCCGGGCATGTCTCTCAAATAACTCAGTCTCCATTTTTTCGATCCGCGACTTGTTCTTTCGCCATTTACTTTCCCAGTCCAGCACCTTTGCCTTCAATCTCTCCTTCACTGCAACATCTCGCAGCACCTTTACGAAATCATCAAATAGTTCAATCTCCTTCTGACCAATTTTCCCAGATATCATCATCCCTGCATCACCCCAAGCCCTGATAGGGTGACGTTCATACTCCTGATAAAAATGCCTCAAAAGAGGCGAGTAACTGAATTCTGGATTAAAGGACAATGCATAGTCTGACAAACGACTGCAGTGTTTCCCAAATGCAGACACACGCCTCATCTCTTTACCACCCAGAGTGGTAAATACCTCATGGTAGAACTTCTCTCCTTTCAGCACTTCCTTCATGAAGCGCTCCAAGCTTGCCAGGCTTTCCAAACCTGATGAAAATAAGTACGTCTTTCCTGACTCCCCTTTAATGGCCAAGTAGTTTTCATTCATAAAGCACACTCCCACTGTGAGAAATCACCACCCTACGAGGCAGATATCATCACAAGTAGTCTAACCCTTACAGCTATATTGTCATTACATGACATCTTATTACTTACCATAATTTCACCTCTGAGATTTTCACTTGAGTACGAATACTTTCACCACTGAACATTGGAATTCCCGCTTCACAAATCCCATATCGATGGCATAGAATTGTTCACAGTAATATCCTTTTAACTTCTCCCTTTGTCCTCAGTACGGACGGGAATACAGTTGCATGTATTCGCCGCCAGAGTACGTGGCACGCTGGAGCAACGGACTGGCATTAACGGTTTCTGTATGGCGTTCAAGTCCGATTTGAATCAGGCCATGCTTAGCCAGCCATGGCAAAGCTCGACCGAATTGGGCCGTGGAGATCCCTGCATTTTTCGCCAGCACACGAAGGACCTTTGTTGTGATCTTGTTGTAGTGAAAGGCATGGCGATGGTCGTATATCAGATGAGCAATCGTCTGAGCATCTAGTTGGACCTGTGTGGGCTTTGGTGGTTGGAAGCTCAAAGCGTGGAAGGTGTCAATGCTGCTACGGCCCGAGCAATCCGCTATCTGCAGCATCTCTAAGTCCACCTCACCTTCTGGCTCGTACACGAAAGCATGGAGTGCTCCTGCCAGTGACAGCACGCGCTCCGGATGGCGCTGTACGTATTGCGGGATGATGCTGTACTGCGAACTGGGGTGCTGCATGCGTCGGACGTCTTCTGTCAGGTACTGCAGGAACTCTTGCCCTGCGAGGGTAAGTGACAGTTTGGGTCGAGGGCAGTCCGGATCCAAGTGGCGACGGGTCGCAGCAAGCAATGCGCTTGTCCGTTCGCCATACTGCCGGCGTACCTCAGGCGACAGTCCTAGCATCCGGATAGCTGCGCTATGGGGAGGACGGTCACCACAGGCTATGTACATGCGATTGGGCATCCCTACACTGCTCTGCGAAGCCCTGAGCAAATCCAATTGCTCAGATGCGACTTGCGGCTGAGCCAGAATCAACACGGCCAGTCGTGGTTCTTTTATCGTCACGCGCCCCGAGGAGACCCGCGCGCTACGCACGGTGCTACCGTCCATCATTTTGACCAGTGTGGCTGATTCACGGATCAGTCGCTTCAAAACGCCCGCCTCCTCTGCGGCCACACAGCTCACTGGACATTGCGACATGTCTTGAGTAATTGCCTCGCGGGTCGGGTCGTCCGTCAGAAAGCCTTCGGCGAAGTGGGGGGCATCAGCGTGTTGTCGAAGGGCTTCCTCGATGGGGTCCATACCTTGACGAAACACTATCGACTTGCCGTAGCCTGAGGGAGCGATCACCAAAGACGAACTGCCTATGCGGGCAGCTTGTCCGTTGGGCCAAGTGATATCTGCTACTCCTTGAGTGAGCATCGAAACGAAGCCGATCAGCTCGCCACGCACGATGACAGGGTCAATGCCTCCTGCAACCAGGTCTTGTTCAAATTTTCCCAACAGTCCTGGGAAGAGAGGTTGTGTGTGGGGAATCATGTATGACATGTTGATTTCCTGATCATTTAGACGCTGCGGTCTTGGAACCTGTACGGGGGCGTGTTGCAAAGTACGCTTCCAGCTCGTGCTCGATGAAGCGCACCGCGTTTTTTCCGATACGGATGGGTGCCGGAAAGTCCGGGTCATAGGCTGGGTCGGCGGGGTTCAGTCGGGCGTAGATCCCCGCTTTGCTCACCTGGAAGCGATCCTCCACAGCAGGTACCTTCAGCAGGTAGATTTTTTGGCTGGCGTCCATTTCTGTATCCTTTCAGTGGTGCGTCACATGACGTAAGTCGAATTTTTCCGTAGGACGACTTTTCGAGAAAGTGACGTGCTAGATGTAAAAAATCGGGGGGTCTTCGGAAATTGAGCTGGACTTGGATGAACTCCTGGCGGCCCGTCAGAGCCAAAACATCTTGCAGGCGTAGCCGATTCCAAAAAATTTCAGCCACATATCACCCCCTTGGAAACCGGGAAGGTCTGCACTTGCTGAGCCCCAAATGGTCATGAAACACGCCCTTTCCGAGAGCGTTTCTGGACCGTGCTCCCGGTCAGTCTGTTGACCAAGCGCTGCCCCTCCGGCTTCCACCACTCACTTCTCCCCCACCCTCAACCCCCACGCCATTGAGCCCCATCCGGTCCTGCCGGTTTGGGGCTTTTTGCCGTCTGTCTTCCAAGGAGTTCTTCATGTCTTCACCCCAAACACCCCACGCTCCCCACGAGCTGCACTGCCCCCGTTGCCACTCGACCCACCTGGTGCAGCGCGCCACCGCCCGCAAGGTCGGTGGTGTGCTCGGTGCCGCTGCCGGTACCGCCGGTGGCATTGCCAGCGCCGGAGCGGGTGCAGCCACCGGTGCCCGTCTGGGCTCCCTGGTCGGCCTGATCGCAGGCCCCCTGGGCGCCCCCATCGGTGGTCTGGCCGGTGCCCTGCTGGGCGGCCTCATCGGTGGTGCCACCGGTGGCCTGGCCGGGGCCCAACTCGGTGACGTCATCGACCGCAAGGTCCTGGACAACGTCGAGTGCGTGGCCTGTGGCCACACCTTTCAAAGCGATGAACCGGTCTCCGAGTCGCCCTGATCCGCTCGCCGTTCTCGCTTCTCTGCTTCGTCTTGCTTCCGCTGTTCCTGTTCGTTTTCTTGTCTCTGTTTTTTTGAAGGAGTTTTTCCATGGCACACGCCGTTCAATCCATGGCCTACGTCGGTGAGGCCCCCTGGCATGCCCTGGGCAATGCCCTGCCTGCCAAACAATCCATCGAGGTCTGGGCCCGTGAAGCGGGCATGGACTGGACCATCTGCGAGTCCCCGGTGCGCTTCCTGACCGACCAGATCGGGGCGCTGGGCACCATCCATTCCTACGAGGACCACAAGGTGCTCTACCGCAGCGACACCAAATCGCCCCTGTCGGTGGTGGGCCGCCGCTACCAGGTGGTGCAGCCCAAAGAGGTGCTGGAGTTCTACCGCGACCTGTCCGAGGTCTCCGGCTACGAGCTGGAAACCGCCGGTGTACTGAAGGAAGGCCGCAAGTTCTGGGCGCTGGCCCGCACGGGCAAAGAAACCGCCCTCAAGGGCCACGACGTGGTCAAGGGTTATCTGCTGCTGGCCACGTCCTGCGACGGGACGCTGGCGACCACCGCGACACCGACCACGGTGCGCGTCGTCTGCAACAACACCTTGTCCATTGCCTTGAACGGGGCGGCCCACGCCATCAAGGTGCCCCACAGCACCAGCTTCGACGCGCAAGCGGTGAAGAAGCAGTTGGGCATTGCGGTCTCCCAGTGGGACGGTTTCATGTACCGCATGAAGACCCTGGCCGAGTGCAAGGTCAAGAGCCACGAGGCGATGAACTACTTCCTCAAGGTGCTGTGTGCCTCTGACGGTCAGGATCCTTCCGGTGCACTGACCAACGAGCGCGCCCTGAAGAAGGTGCAGGAGCTCTATGACGGCCACGGCCGGGGAGCAGAACTGGGGGCAGCCAAGGGCACCGCCTGGGGCTTGCTGTGTTCCATCACCGAGTTCGTGGACCACGAACGCCGGGCACGGTCCCAGGAATACCGCCTGGACAGTGCCTGGTTCGGCCAAGGAGCGCAACTCAAGCAAAGGGCACTTGATGCGGCGCTGCAGATGGTGGCGTGAACGGATGTCCTACCGACCGGGTTTCTCTGCACTTTACCGTCACTTTTTTCACCACCACGGCATAAACCCCGGCTCCCTCCTGTCCTCAGGAGTGTGAGACCGGGGTTTTGTGCTTTCTGACTTCTGACGTTTGAAAGGATTTCCCATGGCCCAGCCATTGATGAATGAAGCGGGCACCGCTCACGCGCGTGCTTCCAAAGCCCGCCCAGCCCTGCGCCTGGTCAAGACGCAGGAACTCAACCGCGAACAGTGGCTGTCGGTGCGCCAGGGCGGCATCGGCAGCTCGGACGCGTCTGCGGCGGTCGGCCTGAACCCCTACCGCTCAGCCCTGGAACTCTGGATGGACAAGACCGGACGCGGTGACGCCTTGCCCCAGGTCGATCCGAACGATGAATCGTCTCCGATGTACTGGGGCACGCTGCTGGAGCCCATCGTCGCCGCCCACTACACCAAGCGCACCGGACGCAAGGTGCGCCGGGTCAACGCGGTGTTGCAACACCCAGACTACCCGTGGATGCTGGCCAACCTGGACCGAGAGGTTGTGGGTGACCCGTCTGTCCAGATCCTGGAGTGCAAGACGGCAGGCTTCAACGGGGCCCGGCTCTGGAAAGACGGGGTGCCGGAGTACGTGCAGTTGCAAGTGATGCACCAGCTCGCCGTCACCGGCAAGCAGGCCGCCGAAGTGGCGGTGCTCATTTGCGGTCAGGAGTTACAGATTCACCGGATCGAACGCGACGAATCCATGATCGCCCATCTCATCGCGCTGGAAAGACGTTTCTGGGCCTTTGTGGAATCGGACACCCCGCCACCGGCAGACGGTTCAGCCTCGGCCGATCTGGCGCTGCGCTGCCTGTTTCCACGTGACGCAGGCACGGTGCTGGACTGTACGCAGGACCTGGAGATGTCGTCGGTTTTCTCGGACCTGATCGCGGTGCGCCAGGTGCTGGAGCGGCACGAAACCCTGGAAGCGCAGTTGAAGCAACGCATCCAACAACGCATGGGTGACGCCTCGCGGGCCTTGTTCGAGACAGGTGAAGTGAGCTGGAAGCGCAGCAAGGACGCGCAGACGCTGGACGCCTTGCGGCTGCAGCAGGAGAGACCGGAAGTCTGGAAAGGCTACACGATGACGAAACCGGGCTCGCGGCGGTTTCTGGTGCAAAGCCGCCATGCGCAAGAAGCTGGCGACTGAAGGTCATGAGCTACCCACTCACAGCCCCTGGCATACAGGTCCCTGGATTTCCAGGGGCCTTTTGTTTGGTTCAACCGAATTGACGGAAAGGAGCACAGCATGCTCAAAGGTTTGGCACTGACGCCCCCGGTGGTGGGGCGCATCTCCATCGGCAAGGTGGTGGAGAAGAACGGCAAGCGTCTGCCGGAGAAAGACGACGAGTTCACCCTGACATCGCAGGTGCAGGCACGTGGAGGCTGGGTGTTGCACCCCATGTACGAGACCTTGCGGCAAGCGGCAGGCTCGGCATCCAGTACGGGCAGTGCCAAGCTGCGCAGCATCCCGGTGAAGTTGCTGTTCGACGATCCGGACTTGAACCTGCGTGTGGGTTACACCCTGTTTGACCGGCAGACGGGCAGACCGCTGTGTGTCGGCAATGGGCAGACCTGCAAACGGGTGGGCTCTGGCGTGGAAGGTCATGGAAACAGCGCGGAAGCCACCACCCTGCCCTGTGACGGCCCGGACTTCTGTGCCTATGCGCAGGGCCAATGCAAGGCCTTCGGGCGGTTGAACGTCCGGGTCGGTGATGAGGACGAGTTGGGCACTTTCGTGTTTCGCACGACGGGGTTCAACAGCATCCGCACGCTCGCCACGCGCCAGCGCTACCTGCACGCGGTCTCGGGTGGCTTGTTGTCCAACCTGCCGCTGGAACTGCGATTGCGCGGCAAGTCAACTGCGATGTCACACCGGGCCCCGATCTACTACGTCGACCTGACCTTGCGTAGCGGGACCTCACTCGCTGAAGCGATGGGGCAAGCCCGTACGGAACGGCAAGCACGGACAGAGGCTGGCTGGGACCAGGCAGCGCTGGACCAGGCCGCCCGCGAAGGCTTTGCCTGTGGCGTGTTCGAGGAATCGGAAGAAGACGGCGTCGCACTACTGGAGGAGTTCTACCCCGATGACACGGGGGAGGATGGTCCAGGCGATCCGGTCGATCCTGATGCTTCCAACGCCTCACCGACAGCAGCTCAAGCTGCACCGCCGCTGCGACGTGGTCTGCGCCACAAGCTGGCGCAGAAAGCCTCTGTTCTGGGTTCGGGTCTCGCATCTGATCGGGGGATCCCCCCACCCGGGCCGGTGTTTCCGCCAGTGGACTGAAGCGGAACGGGTTGTGACTGCTCGGCTGCCGCCTCGGCTCACACCGGGTCGTACTTCGACAGGGTCATGACCTCGTCGACGAAGGCGTGTGGGTCGGCCTCCAGTGCCTTGAGGATGTCCAGCAGTTCGAGGATGTCCACGCGGCGGTGACCGCTCTCCACCTTCGAGACAAAGGTCTGCGGCCGATGCAGGCGCTGGGCCACGTCCAGCTGCAGCATCCCCCGGTCCTTGCGCAGTTGCGTCAGCTTCTGGGCGATGGCTTTGTGTCGGGGATCACTGATGGGGGCTGGCATTTCAAAAATTCTAAATGCGCATTGAAATATCCCATATGCGCATCTGTTAATCTTGGAGCGAATGATGTTGAAGTTTCTGATCTGGCTCACGGCAGCGCTGCTGGTCGCGGCTGCAATTTCCTGGGACATGCGCCGCCTGCGGGTCAACCGTGTGGGCCTGCCCGCACTGGCCTGGTGGGCGTTTTGTGTGCTGGCGTGGCCCCTGGTGGTCCTGGCCTACCTGTTCATCCGCCCCAGGGTGCGGCGCGAGGTGATCGCCTCGGTCTGGCACTACGTGGGCGACGAGTCCACGCCCGCATCGGTGCGTCGGCGGCGCCTGCTGGCTTTGCACCGCAACGAGATGGTGGACGACGCCATCTTCGATGAATGCCTGCGCGAGATCGAGGCACAGGAAGTCGAGAGCGAAGAGCTTGGATGAGTGCGCAGCCTGGCTGCTGAGGATAAACGACGGTCTCCGGCGGTCTGCCTTTGAGGTGGATGGCTGGAGGCCAATTCTTTGGATAGAAGACAAGGAGTAAGGAAATGAAACGGTTTTATGTATCGGGTCGTGCGGCCATACTGGCTTTGATGTGTGTGGGGTTGATCGGCTGTGGTAAGGAGGTACTGGACTTCCGTAACGCGGAGCTGGTCAATGGCAAGCTCTACAAACGAAATGCCAACGAACCTTTCTCGGGCAAGGTGACCAACATCCCGTTCTCAACCCTTCCGACATCCCCCTTGATGAAGATGTTCCATTCAGTCTCACACGTTACGGAGGACAGAGACGGCATTGAAGTCGCTAAGCAGCTCCGTAACCTACACTGCGATGCCGACTTGGACGAGGGTTTGCTGGACGGTGATGCTGCCTGCACGCTCCGTGGAATGGACGGGCCCTACATGACGATGCGCTATGAGAAAGGCTCACTGGAGGGCGCTGTGAAAGTTGCCAGCATCAAGGCAAAAGGCGTAACGCTTGCACAGGCCACCTACAAGGACGATGCCATCGAGGGGGAACTGATCATCAATCATCCGGAAACGGGCAAGCTGTTGAGCAGCAGCCACTGGCGAGTGGGCAAGCAGCATGGATCGGAAGAGACATATTCGCTGAAGACCGGGAAGCTGATATACAAGGCCACGTTTGTTGATGGTCAGCCCGACGGGGAGGTGTTGTCATACCGGTCGGACGGCGAACAGCTCCTCAGCAAGGTCCATTTTGTCGCAGGCAAGCCCCACGGGATTGAAGAAGGTTACTACCGGGAGGGCCAACTGATGAGGCGGATTCAATGGGTGGAAGGTCGCAGTGTCAAGCAGGAGTTTTGGAATGAGCAAGGGCAACTGATTGACAATTTTGGTCGGCTCATCGGCGGATCGAACGAATCACCAACCCCTCAGGCAACCGGTGCATCGTCTACAGGATGCGTGGACGGATGGACTGCCGCATTTCGCAAAGAGAACGGCGACGATGCCATGGTGACCATGGATCAGTTGGGTGAATGGGAAGACTGGTGCCGCCAAGGCAAGGTGGCTCGGTGACCTCCTCGTATCACCGCCTACCGACGACGCCGAGCATGCGGACGTGGAACGTGGTGGTCCAACGCGGCGTGATGATCGAGTTGGGCCAGGTCCAGGAAGTCAGTGAAGAACTGGCCCGGTGTGCGGCGCTGTGCAAGTTCGGCATCGTGCCCGGAGATGGGCCGGTACCCCAAGACCTTGACGGTCACGGTCCCCGGGGCATCCTGGAGGATGAAGATTTCAGCGTCTATCCGGCTTGATGGCCTGAGGCAGGGTTCAGCCGCAACTTGCTGGTCAGGTTTGGCCAACACCCGACCTGGGGGTCCGGCATTTCTTCGGGAGGTGCCGGTCCTTATTTTTTTGGTTTCATCCTCATCCGAAAAGGTCTGTCTGAAGATCCCTCATGGTGGATCGGACGTTGGCCGTCCAGCTCATCAACCGAAATCCCACTGATCGTTGTACATCGACCGGTAGCGACCAGCCAGGATGGGCGGTCCGCCGTTTGCATTCAATGCGGCCATGACACTTCCCTGCGTGTGCTCCAGGTAAAAGCGCAGGCGTGCCACAGTCACAGATTCATTGGCCTTGATAGTTCTTCCGAGCGGCCATGCGGTGTCAAGCACGATCGGGTTGATGTCGGAAGGAAACAGTTCAGCCACGTAGGCCTCGACTATGTCGTCGGCGCTCGAAGGCGATGCCATCTTCTGGTCGGCTCGCTTCAGGAACAGGTCCGTAATGGTGCCTGGACCGATGCCTCTGTTTTCCAGAGTGACCGTCAAGAACAGCCCCTCTCTGTCATGGGACCATGCGACGTGGGTTTCGATCACCGGACGAACACTCAAACGGTTGTGTCGATGGCTGATCCGAGCTTGCCAAAGCGTGGCGCCCAAGGCGATGCACGCGATGACCACAGCAGCCAAATCGGTGTAGGAAAACGGTTCCCAGTTCATTCAAGGCAGCTCAATCATCGGGCAGCAGCTAAACGGTAGCTTGGGACCGGAGCGAATCTTCCCAGCAAGCCCTCTCGTCCGGACATAGCTTCTGCACACATCGTGCAACCCATATTCAGTAGTACTGCCGGATGTAGCCATACGCATTGTCGAATAGCTCCTCGTCTGCGTGCAGCTTGTACTTGAAGAGGGCCTTGCGCAGTGCCTTCTTGACCTCACGTTCACCGGCCTGTGTGCCTTGCCAGCCAGGAAAACGAACCAACCGGACAATCTCGTCTATGTCAGCCACGACACGTTCCACGAGGATGGGTGTTTCAGCGGTCTTGACCTCGTTAAACAGTTCAGTGAGCGCGGCCTTGCCACGATCCTCGTCCTCTTCGGGCGGGACCTCTTTCTCGGCTTGCAACGTTTCCTTGGCAATCTCCAGCAACTGCTTCAGAAACTCGACGCTGTTAATCTGACCGGACTCGAAGCGGTCCTTCAACGCATCAAGCCGTTCCGAGAGATTCTTGAACTTTGGGTTGCCGCCATGCCCGCGCAGTCGGCGCTTGAGCTTGATCTCGATCTCCTTGGCCTGCTTCGGATCGGGGTTGGAGAGCACAGCCTCCAGGAGATCGGCGTCCAGGACCAGAGTTTCAAGGTCATCGCGCACAGCGTCGACATGCACGTTCTGGTGAATCAGCTCAATCGTCTTAGCGCCCAGCGAATGCCAGATCAGCTTACCGTGTCCGCTGGACGGCTGAACCGACTGGTACACCTGTGACAGCCACTTGTAGTCCTTCTCGAACGGGCCCAATACAGTGTCTGGAGACAACGCCTCCCAGATCTTGTTGAGCACGTTGTATTCGGCGGCAAAGTTGTCTCGCACCTCGTTGTTGGGCAGGCACTGCTGCGCGGCGATCAGACCCTCATAACCTTGCAAGTTGCGGTCACAGCCAGCAAAGAAAGCCAGGCATTTCTGCATCGCCTCGGGCAGCTTGTCCTTCAGCTCCTGGATGTTGCTGACCACCTGCTTGACGCTCTGGTCATCGAATTCCAGCGCTGCCGCCACGTCATCAAAGATCCCCAGGTAATCCACGATCAAGCCGTGGGTCTTCTGTTCGGAGTAGGTGCGGTTGACCCGGCAGATCGCCTGCAGCAGCGTGTGGTCGCGCAGCGGCTTGTCCAGGTACATCGCCTGCAAGATCGGCGCGTCGAAGCCCGTCAGCAATTTGGCTGTGACGATGATCAGCTTCAGCGGGTCGGCCGGGTCGCGGAAACGATCCAGCAGTCGCTCTTCTTCATCCCGGCTTCGGTCGTAGGGCGCGTACTCCGGGTGTTCTTTTTTGTCGGCCGCCTGCACCGACATGACGATGTCCGTGGCCTCGGGCGGCAACAGCTTGTCCAACTCGGCCTTGAACAGCAGGCAACTCTCGCGGTCAAAGGTGACGATCTGGCCCTTGAAGCCGTTGGGCTCCACCTTGCTTTGATAGTGCTGGACGATGTCCTCGCACACCTTGCGAATGCGCTCAGGCGTCTTCACCAGCACGGCCATCTTGGCGGCGGTCTTGGCGAGGTTGTCCTTGTCCAGATCTGACAGGCCGCCGGTCAGGTCCTTGTAGGCGGCGTCCAGTGCTGCCTTGTCGATGTGCAGGTCGATCAGCCGGGGCTCGAAGTGCAGCTTCAGGGTGGCGCCGTCGCGGATTGACTCCTCGAAGCCATAGCGGCTCATGTAGCCCTTTTCGTCCTCTTCGGCACCGAAGGCATAGAAAGTGTTGCGGTCGGCACGGTTGATCGGCGTACCGGTCAGGCCGAACAGAAACGCGTTAGGCAGGGCCTCGCGCATCTTGCGGCCCAGGTCGCCTTCTTGGGTGCGGTGGGCTTCGTCCACCAGGGCAATGATGTTGCTGCGGTCGTTCAGGCTGCCGGTGGCCTCGCCGAACTTGAAGATCGTGGTGATGATGATCTTGCGCACGTCCTGAGCCAGCAGCTGCTGCAGCTTCTCGCGGGTGTCGGCCTTTTCCAGATTTGGAATGTCCGCCCCGGTGAAGGTGCCGGTGATCTGGCTGTCGAGATCGATCCGGTCCACCACGATCAGCACGGTGGGATTCTTCAGGCCGGCATGCATGCGCAGCTTCTGCGCGGCAAAGACCATCAGCAGAGATTTGCCCGAGCCCTGGAAGTGCCAGATCAAGCCCTTCCTGGGGTAGCCCGCCAGCACGCGCTCGACAATCTTGTTGGCCGCTTCAAACTGCTGGTAGCGGCAAATGATCTTGATGCGCTGCTTTTTCTTGTTGGTGGCGAACAGGGTGAAGCTGCCGAGAATATCCAGCACCACATGCGGGCGCAGCATGCTCTCGGCCGACAGCTTGAGCGACTTCAGCGGGTGGTGCTGACCATCATCCCCATTGCCATCCAGATGCCACGGCCCCCAATCCTTGACCGGCAGGCCGATGGACCCGTAGTGGTAAGCCTTGCCTTCGGTCGCCACCGAGAACACGTTGCAGACGAACAGCTCGGGTACGAACTTCTCGTAGTCGTCGTGCACCTGCACCGCGCCATCGACCCAGCTGATGCACTTCTTGACCGGCGTCTTGGCCTCGATCAGTACCAGCGGCAGACCATTCACCAACAGCACCAGATCAGCACGGCGTTCGGTGGGGCCAGCACGGTAGGTGTACTGTTGGGTGACGACGTACTGGTTCTGCGCCAGGTCATCCAAGTCGATCAACCGCACCGGCACATGCTCGTTGTTGGGGCCGAAGGGCATCGAGCGCTCACCACGCATCCAGGCGGTCATTTCCTCGTTGGCGCGGATCAGCCCATCCGATCGCACCGACAGCACGATGGCGCGCAGCTTGTAGAGCACCTCATCGGCGCGGTCGGGCTGGGCGGCAATCTCCGGGTTCAGCCGAATCAGCGCCTCACGCAGCCACGGCTCGACCAGCACTTCCTGAATCTGGCGCGGCACCTCAGCCGGGGCGGCGTAGCGCCAGCCGATGCCCTTGGGACTGGGGCCGTAGCTGGCTTGAGGTTCTTTAGCGGTGTTTGCCGGGACGGCCTTGATCGGGCCGGCGAGCAGATCGCGGACGTAGGCTTCGACGGTATTTGCTTCGTTAAACATTTGCCTCCCCTCTCACTACTTCTTCGCGAGCAATACGAAGAAAATCCGAGACTGCAGCCATTCGTGCTTTGATTCCTTCTGTACTGGCTACGCATTCTTGGATGTGAGTCACGATCTCCACTTGCTCTGCAAGCGGAGGAACAAGGATCGGCATCCGCTCCAAATCACCCTTCTTCAACTTTAAGCGTCCCGCTCCCTGTTTGGTAAGGAACTCGCGGACATCTTTGTGGCGATAGAAATGGAAAAACCAATCCGTTGAGCACGTTTCGCTTCCTTGGATAACGTGCGCATGGTTATTAACGTTGGCTTTACCGACGATCAGCTGCGTCATGGACCACGTTTTGTACTTGAGGAAATGATCACCATCCTCGCCAAGGAGCACGTACTTTCCGTCTAGTCGGTACTCATTAATTGAATCCAACCTTCCCGTCGGACCATAGTAAGGAAACTCGCCTTGCATCTTTGCTCTGATATCCGCACTGATCGGCTTTCTTAGCGAATTTGAAATCCTCAAGGACTTGCCAATCGTCGACCTTTTCCAGTGCGCCGGAGCCTCATCCGGCCAGTCGTGAAACATCAGGTTTTGGTAAGCGGAAAGCCGCAGTGACCAAGCAGCGTTAAACGCATTACTCAGTTCAACTCGCAGCCCTTCAATAGCTTGTAGCAGTGCGACACATTTTTTCTGTACTGCAACCGGCGGCAGCACAAACTCAAAATCCGCCAAACTCGTCCAATTCGTGCGGGGACTCAAGGAGCCTGCCGACGTACCCACCGCGTGATCAAAAAAGGCATCGGTCTGGCAAATGAATGGCAGCAACTCCGGCAGCAAGACCTGCGCATCCTTGGTCTCCAGCACATAGATGTCACCGGAGCACACCCCCGAGAAATCCGCCACAGCCACCTTGCGCTGGTAAGCGCGGCGCTTGCCGAACAGCACCTGCCCAGGCTGGAACACGCTGGTGAAGGTCACGCCGTCAGCGACGCTGCCCCAACTGCGGATGCGCAAGTCACCAGGTTCTAGGTGTTCCAGACCGACGTAGCGTTCAATGCCATCGGCCAACGGATCTTGGCTGCGAGCTTTCGAAAGGCGCACCACATCGCCAAACTTCACTTTTCGCCAACCAGGCTTCATGGTCCCTTCAGTCATTTCCACGCTCTTGATCTTCTCTTTTCCTTGAGCCCACATCACGGAGCCAATGGGCAAACTCTGCAAGGCCTTCGGCGCCCTTTGGTGCCAGCGTCCACCAACTGACCGTCAGTTTGCTGGACTCGCCCTCAACCGTAAGCTCCAGGTGTTCCCCGTCGCACACCACAGGGCTGATGGGATAAGCGGGTACGGTGAGCTGTCGCAGCGTCCCTAAACGCTCCTCGGCTATGGCGGTGCTGATTGGTACTCGACGTCCCGTTTGCTGTCGTGTGAACCCATTTCGCTCAACGATGACCAATCGGAAGGTGTCTTCTCGACGCTCCAAAGTGAACGTTTCAACTGCGGGTGCCATTCCCCCCGATGGAGTAACTCGCAACCGAGCGAGCACATGCCAATCAGCCACGGCCGGCCACCTTGAGGCTGAAGCTCTGCTTGAGGTCATTCATCCACGAGGGATCTATGAGCCCGTCATGCTGCAAGCGCCCCACCACAATACCGGGATGGATGCCAATGGCTTGTGCAAACTCGTCCACAGCTCTTTTGGTGCGAAGCTCCGGTAGTACCGACACATGCCGCTCAGGAATGAGCCAATTGCCTGCCCAGGTGTTGGCCTCGTGCTCTCTGGGGTCATCGGTGTGGGCCGCGTTGGGGTCGTCCAGAAAGATGGACCGCTTGTCTTCCTTGCTGTTGGCGTGCAGCAGAATATGAGCCGCCTCATGGAAGAAGCTGAACCAGAACTTGTCGTTGGTCTTGCCGTAAAGCGACAGCTGAATCAAGGGACGGGTGGGGCTTAGCCAGCGGGCTACCCCACTCACATGGGCACGGGGTATGGCGGGCACCAGCACCAGAAGAACGCCCGCGTCGTGCAACAGGCTGCGCAGTTGAGGCTCAAAAACCTGAGGCTGCTCGCGGGTCAAACCTCGAATGGCCGCCAGTGCTTTTTCGAAGGCTGTCTTGTCGTACTTGGGGCCATCCAGTTTTTCGGCTTGCTGTTCTCCGAGCCGCAGCCAAGCCGATATCGCACCCACATCACTTTGGTCTTCACGGCTGCGACGAAAAGCCACTTGCATGCCACCGTAGTGGCTCCGCCATTCGTCGGGCGACGCGACGCCGAAGAATTTGAGGCATGCCTCAACCAAGCCAGGCTTGTTCTTGGCATCTGCGCGCAGCTTGGGGACGGCCTCACAAGCCATCAGTTCTTTGAGGGGAAGTTCGTCAAGCCAACCCGCCCAGCGGGCATGGCGCTCAGCGGCTTCGAGACGCGCTTTGTGCTTCTGAAAATTGGCTTCACGGGCCAACCAAAAATCAGCGGTGCTGCCCAGCACCCGCTCAAGGCGCAAAGCGGCATCGACACTCAGCGGCACTTTGCCGTTGATGAGTTGGCTGACATGTTTTTCGGTGTAGCCCAGTCGGTGGGCCAGCTCGGCTTGCGTCCAGCCGCGATCCTCGGCAATGTCGAGGACAGTTTCGCCAGGTGGGGAGACCCAGTCTGGCGCGAAAGGAGCACTCAGCTCAGTCATGATAATCCCCTATGTACTCAATGCAGACGATGGTCACTTGGGACCAGTCAACCCCACCATCTGGTCGGGTTGGCGAAGGGTCATGACCCGGTGAAAACACGAGCCGCCACCCACCCGCGAGGTTGAGAGCAAACTGCCCAGCCAGATTGCCCTTGAGCGGGTGAGGGTTGCCAGCGACCAACTCGGACACCCGACCAACCGCCTCCAAATCACTCAAGCGGCTGCGCAGTTTGCCTGCGCATGCAGCCCCCAATTTCTTCTCGGCGACAGCTTTCTTCTCACACAGCTCGCGAACCTTCTTGTCTTTGTAACGAATCTGCAAGAGCCCTCCATTCTAACAATCTTTACCAATCAGGTAAATTTTAATTTTTCTCAAGCCCCTCCAAGGTCTCCACGAGGGCGTCCATCTGCTGCCAAAAAGCCCGCCTGTCGCTCACCCAAGCCGACCATGCCGCAGGCAAGGAGGCCGTTGTGCCATCGTGGATCAGGGCCTGACGCTTCACGTACAGCGGTATCGATAAGTTGCCTTGGTTGTTGATGATGTCTGCCACCGTCGCGACTTTGGCAAAGCCCGGGGCATCCGCAAAGGACGTGTAAGCCCCCAGGATGCGCTGCTGGTGCTCTGGCTTCAGAAAACTCTGCGCCCGTTCCCGTGTGACCTCATTCACAGCGTCGATGAAGATCACCTTGCCCTGGCGAGCGGCGACCTTCTTGCGGTTGCAGATGACGATGCACGATTCCATCGGAGAGTTGTAAAACAGGTTTGGGCCCAAACCGACAACGGCTTCGACCCAGTCCTGCTCAACCATCTTGGCGCGCATGGCCTGTTCTTCGTTGCGAAACAGCACACCATGCGGCCAAAGGACAGCACACCGCCCTTTGGCAGTGAGGCTGGTCAGGATGTGCTGTTGGAAAGCGTAGTCGGCCCGGCCCTGCGGGGGCGTGCCCAGGGAGTTTCGGCCCCACTTGTCACTGCTCCAAGCCTCGCGGTTCCACTGCTTGATGGAGTATGGCGGGTTGGCCAGGATCACGTCGAACTGGCGCAGACGATCACCTTCGATGTGCTTCGGGTCGGCGAGGGTGTCACCGCGAATGATCTCGAAGTCCTCCACGCCGTGCAGGAACAGGTTCATGCGGGCAATGGATGAGGTGATGAGGTTGCGCTCCTGACCGTAGAGCTTGAGCGTGCGGTATTCGCCACCCGACCGCTTCACTTCGTCCAACGCTGAAATCAGCATGCCGCCAGTGCCGCAGGTGGGGTCGTAAATCGACTCGCCAGCCTGCGGCGCCAGGAGTTTCGTCATCAGGTGGACAACGGTGCGGTTGGTATAAAACTCGGCTGCCGTGTGGCCAGAGTCGTCCGCGAACTTCTTGATCAGGTATTCGTAGGCATTCCCCAACTCATCCTCGGGGACGTTGGCCACCGAGAGCCGCTGCGTGGAGAAGTGCTCGATCAGGTTCTTCAGCGTTTCATCAGGCAGGCGCTCGCGGTTGGTCCAAGCCGCATCCCCAAAGATGCCGTCAAGCATGTCCGGGTTGGCCGACTCGATGGCGCGCATGGCCCGCTGGATGGCTGCACCCACGTTCTTGGGTGTTTGCCGCACATCGTTCCAATGCGCCCCCTCGGGGATCTGGAAACGGTGGTTTTCAGCGAACTGCGCATAGGACAGATCGCCGTTCGAATCCGCCAGTGCCGCTTGGTACTCCTCGTCCCACACATCGGACACACGCTTGTAGAACAGCAGGGGGAAGATGAACTGCTTGTAGTCACCTGCATCGATCAGGCCGCGCAGCAAAACGGCGGCGCCCCAGAGGTAGCTTTCGAGTTCTTGTTGAGTGATGCGGCTCATGAGCGTGCCCCCATATTGAGAGGGTCAAGGTAGGCCTGAGCATCCGAAAAGGCGGACAGGCTGTTGGCCGCGCGAATCAGGTGTCGGTAGCCTTCAGAGGGCTCACCGGCCTTCAGTGCGTTCATGCCCGCGATGATGTTGTCGCGAACGGTGTTGGCCCAGATGGCATAGCGGGCGGCCATGGCGTCGCCCCCTTCCATTTGATTGATCAAACCGCCTTCCAGTCGACCTCTCAAAGGTTCCGTGCCGCCGTCGGCGTAGGCAGTTGAGACCACCAGTCTGTCTGTATCGTAGCGCTCGACGATGGCATTCAGCACATCCGGCGTCAGGCTTGAACTTTGTTTTTTCATTTCAACCAGCCTCCCTCGGTCATGACATGGTCGAGTCGCGCTTCTGCCTCCCGGCACCGAGTCAACGCCTCCTTGAAAGCGGCGATGGCCTCAGGCAAGGGGGGAATATCCTCCTGGAGCGGTGGCAGAACGTAACGCGAAATGTTCAATGTCCAGTCTTCCGCTGCAATCTCATCGAGCGTCACGACCCGAGCCGCGTCCTGCACGTCGCTGAAGTTGCGATACCAGGACAGGATTTCGGCTGCTTGCTCTGACTCCAGGTAGTTCTGGGCCCGACCGCGTCGGAACAGGCGCGAGGCATCCACGACGAGGACCTTTTTGCGGCTGGGCGCTGACTTGCGCTTTCGCAGTACGAGTATGCAGGCAGCCAAGCCTGTCCCGTAGAACAGGTTGGGGGCCAGGCCAATCACGGCCTCGATCAGGTCCATCTGCAGCAGTTTCTGGCGGATGTCACCTTCAACGCCTTTGCGAAAAAGAGCGCCCTGGGGGAGCACCACGGCCATCCGGCCAGAACCCTCAGCCATGGACTTGACCATGTGCTGCACCCAGGCAAAGTCGCCACTTGACGAGGGCGGCAAACCGGCGAAGTTGCGACCGAAGGGATCATTCATCCACTGGTCTTCACCCCATTTTTCTAAGGAGAACGGCGGGTTGGCGATGACGCAATCGAAGGTGGCGAGTCGGTCGCCATCAAAGAAAGCGGGACTGCGCAGGGTATCGCCTCGCACCACCTGAAAGTCCTCAATGCCGTGCAAGAACAGGTTCATTCGGGCGATGGAAGAAGTCGTCAGGTTTTTCTCCTGGCCATACAGCTTGCCCCACAGTCGCTTCACGTCACCGTGCATCTCTTTGACGTGCTGTACGGCAGCGAGCAGCATCCCGCCGGTACCGCAGGCGGGGTCATAAATGGTCTCGGCTTCCTTGGGGTCGAGCATGTCGATCATCAGCCGAACCACACTGCGTGGGGTGTAGAACTCGCCTGCCTTCTTGTTGGTGGCGTCGGCGAACTTCTTGATCAGGTACTCGTAGGCATCGCCGACCAAGTCGGACGTGGCGTTTTGGTTACCCAACGGAAGCGCGGAAAAGTGCTCGATGAGGTCCTTGAGCAGCGCGTCCGACAGACGCTCCTTGTTCGTCCACTGCGCGTCACCGAACACGCCGTAGAGCGTGTCTGGGTTCGCCTTCTCGATGCCACGCATGGCGTGCTGCAGAGCCGCGCCGACGTTGGTCGGTTTGGCCCGGACGTCCACCCAGTGGCATTCTTCTGGGATCTGGAATCGGTGCGATTCGGGGAACCATGCCAACTGTTCATCACCCGTCTCGTCGACGATGTCTTGGTACTCCTCGTCCCAGACATCGCAGATGCGCTTGAAAAACAGCAGTGGGAAGATGTAGGTTTTGAAGTCGGCAGCATCCACCGGACCGCGCAGAATGTTGGCGGATTCCCAGAGGTGGCTTTCGAGTTGGCCGAGAGTGACTTGGTCAGCACTCATTGTTACTTGTCCTTTGTGCATTTCGCTGGCTCTTGCAGGCCGGGCGCCAGCTGGGCATTTTCAACTCCGAACAGGCCTTGCAAGCATAGCGTGGGCCCTATCAGTTCAATTCGAGTATTCAGAACTGCCCTCTGTGTCATCGAAGACATGGGCAATTGGGTGTCACAAACAACGACCGCTCGGTCTGTCCTCCAGTTGTCCATGAACGACGGTACTGCAACTCTGGACGACCAATCGCCTAGCGGGCGGTTGGAATGTCACCTGGATGCTTTTGACCGAAGGGTTTGGATACGGTCACCCAGACTGGCCCAGGCGTTGCGCATCGGTGCTTCATACTGCGCCCGCTGGTAAATTCGCTTGACCTTCTTCTCCTCAATGTGGTTCAGGCAACGCTCCACCACATCAGGCAGCACGCCCAGTTCGGCCATGTAAGTCGCTCCTGTACGCCGTAGGTCGTGCGGCGTCCATCGACCACCCGGCAAAACCAGCCCGTCGACGACCTTGGAGCGACCTGACATCGGTTTTCCACTTGAGCGTTGGCGATCACCCACCTGCTTGGTCACGGTTTTCTCGCAAACGTGATCAGCAAAATCTGGCTGGTCCTTCTTCTGCCGCCGAGCAGGAAACAACCAAGGTGTCAGTCCGGTCATCTCCTTCAGGCGCTTCAGGCAATCCACAGCAAAGTCGCTAAGGTAGATGTCATGCCGACGGCCATTCTTGGTTTCAGGCAAGGTCCAAAGACGTCGAGTGAGATCCACGTGCTCCCAGCGAGCACTCAGGACCTCCCCAATCCGAGCCAATGTCCCCAGCTGCAGCATCAAGGCCAGCTGGGCGGTGTCGGTCAAGCCTGACGACGGAAGCCTGCGGAACAACTCGATCACCTCGTCCTCAGTGAGCACCCGATCACGTTCTACATCTGCCCCCAGGCGAGCCTTCTTGATGCGAGCCGTGGGATCCGCTGGAATGTAATCGCGGTCGAGTGCGAACCCGAACATTTGCCGCAGATCGGCCAAGGTCTTCTTGGCAGTCCGCACCATGGTCATGGTTTCGGTGGCGCGGCCTTTGATGGTGTCCACGATCTCTTGGATGTGTGCCTTGGTCACGTCCTCTGCAGCCATCTCTCCGATCAGTGGAAAAACGTCCCGGTTGAATGAACGCTCCACCTCTGCACCCTTGTCCGCACGCTGGATCAACTCCAGTCTCTGCCACTGTCCAAACAGCCCCTTTACGCTGAGCCTGGCCTCTTTCTCAGCCAATTGTTGTAGCCGCTGCTTTTGAACGAGGATGGCCTCTTGTCGGTCGGCCTCGATCTTGAGCAGCTCTGCTTCGCGCTCGGCCTCCAGTCGCAGGCGATCTGCTTGTTTTTGGACCTCTTCTTGCTCGCGGGCAAGCTGGCTCTGTTGAACCGGGTCTATCCCACTTTTGACCAACCCTTTGGTCTTGTCGCGCTCTGCTCGAATATCGGTGATGCCACGATCAGGCCAAGTTCCCAGACGGACGTTACGCTTGAGCCCCTGAAACTTGTAAGTCAGAAAAAAATTGACGCTAACCCCACCGTCTTTGGCGACATGTACCCTCCCCCAGACCGATTGGCCATCCGACAGGATGCGCCCCCCATCAGCGGGTTTCAGGGCTTCAAGCTCTTTGATGGTGAGAGTCAAGGTGAGGGTTCTCCAGAGAGCGCTGATCGAGTTCCTTTGGCTTTGAATGTAGGAACCAATGTAGGAACCGTTGTAGGAACTCTGAGCGCTGGATTGGAGTGTACCGGCTTGGACGCGGCTGTACAAAAAAGTCTACAAAAACAACATAAGTTGTTGTTTTACAATGACTTATCATGACCAGGCTAGACCTCCCTGGACACCCCTGGAAAGTACCTTAATTAGATGGGGTGCAAGGGGTCGCGAGTTCGAATCCCGCCACGCCGACCATAAAAAACAACGGGTTACAGATCACAAGTCTGTAACCCGTTTTGTTATTCAGGGTTGGGCTGCACTTTTACCCGCCACAGTTGGCGCCGGTTGTGTAGGACAGCGTCACCGCTGAATGAGCCGCCCCAGGCTTCAAAGAACCCGGCTGGCTCAAGCTGACACCTCTGCAGAGGTGCTGCGGTGGGCGACTCAAGCCGTCAACCACCGCTGAATTTCTGCCTTGGCGGGTATGCGGCCGCTGGCCACCACCTGCTCGTTGATGACCAGCGCGGGCGTGGACAGGATGTCGTAGGCCAGGATGGCCTTCATGTCGGTGACCTTCTCGACATCGGCCTCCACACCAGAGGCGGCCACGGCGTCACGCGCCACCGCTTCCAACTTTTTGCAGTTGGCGCAACCCGAACCCAGAATCTTGATTTTCAACATCGGTTTTCCTTGGTCAATCACACACCATCAAGCCCCCACCGCGGCGGACTGGCGCCGGTGCAAGACCCGCAACAAGGCACCCAGCACGGCCAAGAAGGCAACGAGGCCCCACGTAAGCCGCCAGACGGACATGCCGTCCACCCATGAACCGTACAGCCAACCGGCCACGACGCCGAACAGGGCGACCCAGCCGACGTAGGCGAAAGTTTTCGGGCGGCCCATCACGGCCATCACCATCAGGATGCTTTGCAGGCTCAGCTCCGGGTCGGCCATCAGGTAGGCCAGCAACGGGCCGGGGTGCATGCCCAGGTCCAGGAACATCTTGGCCACCGGCACCTCGACCAACGTCGGGAAGTACATGAACACGCCGAACACCACCGCCACCAGATTGGCGGTGAGGCTGTTGGTGCCGGCCAGGGTTTCTATCCACTCGGGGCGGATGAGCTGGCGGACCACGCCCACAACAAATACGCCCACCACCAGCAGCCCAAAAATCTGCTTCACAAAGCGCCACGCCTCCCACAGCCAGGCTTGCCGCTCATCGGCGTTCAGGGCATTGGCGCAGCGCCAGACCGCCCACAGGCAGACCGCCACCCCAAAAAATCGGCCGGTGACGGCCAGTTCCAACCCGCCCGCCTGCGGGGTGAACCGCAAGGCGGCCACAAGCAAGGTGGCAGCGGTCAGGCCCAGCGTCGCCCAGGTCCAGCGGTTGGGCCCCTCGATGATGTCTTCCAGGCCCTTCCAGGCGGTCAGCGCAATGGCGAGCAGCAGCAGGATGAGCATGGAACCCTGGAGCGTCACGCCCTCTTCGCCCTTGGCCGCATCGAACGGCACCCAGCGGAACAAGGTGGCTTGCCACGCCTCTGCCCAGCCCAGGGGCAGGTTCAGCGTCGCCACGGTGGTGGTCAGCGGCCAGAGTTTGAGCGTTCCCGCAATCAGCAGCGCCACCATGGACAACAACAAGCCGGTGGCGGCGGGCCCCACGCGTGCCCGTTCGGCAAACAAGGTGTTGGTCTGGGCGTCGTGGGTGGCATCGTCCCGCCAGAACAGCGTGGCCATGAGCAAGCCAATGCCGATGCCGAACAGCAGGCACAGCAAGAAGCGCGCGAACGCGAACTCCACCCCCAGGATGCTGCCCGTGTACGCCAAGGCCATGACGTTGCCGGCCGGTGCGAAGAACAGAAAGGTGATGGCCGGCCCGATGCCCGCGCCCTTGCGGTAGATGCCCCCGAACAGCGGCACGATGGTGCAGGAACAGACCGCCAGCAGCGAACCCGCGGCCGCAGCCGCCGGGTAGGACACATAGGTCGGCGCATGGCGCCCCAACCAGCGGGTGATGCTGGCCTTGGGAATCAGCGCGGTCATGGCCCCTGCAATAAAAAACGCGGGGACCAGACACAGCAGCACATGGGCAGCCAAGTAAGCCGCCAGGTTGCCAACTCCACCGCCCAACAAGTGAAAAACCTGGTCCATGTGATTCCCTTTGACCGGCTCAGTCTAATTTCAACACCTGGGCAGTCGTTTGACCCGCGTCAACCCATGCCCAGGTGATTCACCCCCGACTGTGGCGAACCGCAAGGGCCCGCCCACAGCCTCAGACACGTTGCCCGGCCCGCCCTACCACCAGCTCGCCGTCTTCCTTGGTGAAAGGCCCTTGCTGCGGGGCCGGCAGGATGTCCAGCACCACCTCAGACGGCCGGCACAGGCGCACACCCAGCGGTGTCCGGACGATGGGCCGCTGGATCAGGATGGGGTGTTGCTCGATGGAGTCCAGCAATTGTTCGTCGCTCAGCGCCGGGTTGCCCAGGCCCAGCGCCTCGTAGGGCGTGCCCTTCTGGCGCAGCACATCGCGCAGGCGCAGGCCCATGGCCGCCACCAGGGCCATCAACTCGGCACGGCTGGGCGGCGTTTTCAGGTATTCGATGACCTGTGGCTCCACCCCGCTGTTGCGAATCATGGCCAGGGTGTTGCGGGAAGTTCCGCATTGGGGGTTGTGGTAGATCGTGATGTCGGTCATGGTCATTTCCCAGGAACAGGCGAGGCGGCGACGTTCGGGCGCCAGGCGTTGACGATGGCGACCAGCGAGAGCATCACCGGCACCTCCACCAGCACGCCCACCACCGTGGCCAACGCCGCGCCGGAGTTGAGGCCGAACAACGAAATGGCCACGGCCACCGCCAACTCGAAGAAGTTGGAGGTACCGATGAGGCAGGCCGGTCCGGCCACCTCGTGCGGCAGCTTGAGCAGCCGTGCCCCCCACCAGCCGATGAAGAAGATGCCGTAACTCTGCAGGACGAGGGGCACCGCGATCAACCCGATCACGCCCGGCTGGGCCACGAGGGTCTGGGCCTGGAAGCCAAACAGCAGCACCACGGTGGCGATCAGCCCCACCACCGACCACGGTTTGAGCGCGGCCACATAGGCCGTCAAGGCCTGCACAGAGCGTTGGAGCAAGAGGTGGCGCGTCAGCATGCCGGCGGCCAGCGGCAACACCACGTAGAGCACGGTGGACAGGACCAGCGTTTCCCAGGGCACGGTCACGTCGGTCACGCCCAGCAGGAAGGCGGCAATGGGGGCAAACGCCACCACCATCACCAGGTCGTTGATGGACACCTGCACCAACGTGTAGTTGGCGTCGCCCTTCACCAACTGGCTCCAGACGAAGACCATGGCGGTGCAGGGCGCCACGCCCAGCAAAATCATGCCGGCGATGTATTCACTCGCAGATTGCGGGTCCACCCACGGGGCGAAAAGGTGCTGGAAAAACAGCACCCCCAGTGCTGCCATGGTGAAGGGCTTGATGAGCCAGTTGACCACCAGCGTGAGCAACAGGCCTTGCGGCCGCTGGCCCACGCCCTTGACGGCCTGCCAGTCGATCTGGATCATCATCGGGTAAATCATCACCCAGATGAACACGGCCACCACCAGGTTGACCTGCGCGTATTCCAACACCGCCACGGCCTCGAACGCCCCCGGCAACCACAGGCCCAGACCCACGCCCGCGGCGATGCCCAGCGCCACCCACACGGTCAGAAATCGCTCGAACAAACCCATCCCATTTCCCCTTGAAACTCCGTCTGCACTGCAAGAGGCCCGCCCGGCCTCCCATGGTTGTGGCTGGCGCTCAGCAGCAGCGGCCGGATGTGGCCGCCCGCTGGTCCGCAGGGGCACAGCAGGCAGCGGCCACCGGCGCGTCCTGCTTTTCACGGAACACCGGGATGTCGCCCAAGGTGTGGAAGTGCTCCCAGGCCATGCCCTGGGGGTCGGTGACCCAGTGCTTCTCGCTGCGGGCGTAGCAGCAGGTGGTCGCGCCCTCGTCCAGCAGAGCCATGTCGGCCGATTGCGCGCGCTGCTTGAGCTCCAACAACTCTTGCTCGTTGTCGGTCTGAATGCCCAGGTGGTCGATGCCCGCCACCTCACCGCGGGTGGAAATGGCGAAGTTCAGCGGTGGGTCGTCCAGCATCCACTTGGCGTAGTCGGACTCGGTGCGGGTCGGCTCGCTGGCGAACAACTGGCGGTAGAAAGCGATGCTCTGTGGCAAATCGCTGACGTGCAGGTGGACGTGAAAGCGTTTCATGCGGTTCCTCTCAGCATTGGGTGCAAGTGGGTGGGGTCGAGGCCAGGCAGGGCTGCCCCTGGCAACACTCGGCGGTCAGAAAGGCCAGCAGCGCGTCCATGGCGGCGAATTCGGCCCGGTAAATGATGTGGCGCCCCTCCCGCTCCGAACGCACCAGGCCCGCGTGGCTGAGTTCTTTGAGATGGAACGACAACGCCGTGGGCGCGACCTGCAGGGTCTCGGCCATGTGCCCGGGGGTCAGGCCGTCTTTGCCGGCCACCACCAACAGGCGAAACAGCTTGAGACGGGTTTCTTGCGCCAGGGCGCCCAGCGCTTTGACGACTTCAGGTTCGTTCACGGTTTTATTCCTCAGGTCGCGTGCGCGGATCGGGTGGGCAGGCCCAGGGTCAGCAGCCAGCACAGGCCCAGCATCGCGGCCGAGCCGATGAGCGCGTACAGCAGCCCGCCCCATTGGTACAACAGGCCGGACAACAGCGTGCCCTGAAAGCGCCCCAGCGCGTTGGCGGCGTAGTAAAAGCCCACGTCTTCGGCGGCCTTTTCGCTGCCGGCATAGGCCAGCACCAGGTAGGAGTGCACCGACGAGTTGACGGCGAACGCAAAGCCAAACACGCCCAGCCCGGCCACCACCACCCATTCCAGGTGGGGCACGTCCAGCACCACCACGGCGGCCAGCGCCACCGGCACCAATGCCAGCAAGGCCGACCACAGGCGCGCGGCGGGCACCTCGCGGCTCAGGCCGTCGGCACTGCGCTTGACGAGGTTCGGCGCCAGCGCCTGCACCAGTCCGTAGCCGATGGTCCAGGCGGCCAGGAAGGTGCCCACCATGGTGAAGGTCCAGCCCACCGAGTACAGAAACACCGGCACGCCCACCACAAACCACACATCGCGCGCACCGAACAGCGCCACGCGGGCGGCGGCCAGGGCGTTGATGCCGGCGTTCTTGGCGAACAGTTCCTTGGCGTTCTTGGAGGCCTTGCTCTTGCCCATCATCTGCGGCAGCGAGGTGACCACACCCAGCAGCACCACGGCCAGCAGACCGGCCATGAGCCACAGCGAGCCCCGGAAACCCAGCGTCTGCAGCAGCACACCACCCAGGAAAAAGCCGAAGCCTTTCATGGCGTTCTTGCTGCCGGTGAACCAGGCCACCCACTTGAACAGCTGGCCGTTGTCCTGTTCCTTGGCGGCGGCTTGAGTCACCTTGATGGCCGACTTGCTGGCGGTCTTGGTCAGGTCTTTGGCCACACCGCAAATGCCTTGCGCCACCACCACCCAGGCCACCGACATCGCAGCGGTCCACTCGGGGTTCAGCAGCGACAACACCAAGAAGCCCATGATTTGGGTCGTGAGCCCCACGGTGAGCATGCGGGTGATGCCGTAGCGTGTGGCCAGCCAGCCACCGATGAGGTTGGCCAGAATACCGGCCGCCTCGTACAGCAGGAACAGGAACGCCAGGGTGAACGGCGAATAGCCCAACTGGTAGAAGTGCAGCAGCACCAGCATGCGCAGGGCGCCGTCGGTGAGGGTGAACCCCCAGTACGACGCCGTGACGATGGCGTAGTTGCGGGCGGCGTGTTGCATCCTCAGAGACCCTGGGCTTCCATGTGCTTGGCCAGGTCCACCATGCGGCAGGCGTAGCCCATCTCGTTGTCGTACCAGGCGTACACCTTGAGCAGCGTGCCGTCGGTCACCAGGGTGGACAGCGCATCGACGATGGAACTGCGCGTGTCGCGGGCGTAATCGGCGCTCACCAGCGGGCGCTCTTCATAGCCCAGAATGCCTTGCAGTGGGCCCTCGGCGGCGGCCTTGAACAGGGCGTTCACCTCTTCGGCGGTGGTGGCGCGTTGCAGCTCGAACACGCAGTCGGTGAGCGAGGCGTTGAGCACCGGGGCGCGCACGGCGTGGCCGTTGAGCTTGCCCTTGAGCTCAGGGTAGATGAGTGCGATGGCGGTGGCGCTGCCGGTGGTGGTGGGGGCCAGGCTCATCATGGCGCTGCGGGCGCGACGCAGGTCTTTGTGCGGGGCGTCCACCACCAGGTTGGTGTTGGTCGGGTCGTGGATGGTGGTGATTTGCCCGTGCTTGATGCCCAGCGCCTCGTGCACCACCTTCACCACGGGGGCCAGGCAGTTGGTGGTGCAGCTGGCGGCTGTGACGATGCGGTCTTTGGCCGGGTCGTAGAGATGTTCGTTGATACCGACCACGATGTTGAGCACACCGCCGGTCTTGACCGGTGCGGCGACGATGACGCGCCGGGCACCGCGGTCCAGGTGGCCTTGCAGGGTTTCGGGGGTCAGGAACTTGCCGGTGCACTCCAGCACCACGTCCACGCCCAAGTCGCCCCAGGGGATGTCGGCGGCTGCGCTGTGGCTGCTGAAGGCGATGCGCTTGTCGCCAATCCGAATTGCGTCCTCGCCTTCGGCGTGGATGTGCTCGCGCCACTTGCCCTGCACCGAATCGAAGGCCAGCAGGTGGGCCGTGGCCGCCGCGCCGCCTTTGAGTTCGTTCACCGCCACCACGTCCAAGCGGTGACCCGCCCGTGGGTCGTCTGAAGGACGCTCTGCCGCGCCCATGGCGGCCCGCAGCGCCAAACGACCGATGCGACCCATGCCGTTGATGCCTACTTTCATGCCAGCTCCAATTGCAATATTTAAACAAATGTTGAATTATTGTATAGCAATGTGTGCCAAACACCCAGGCACCGGTGAAGCCAGCCATCCTTCCGGGCGATGGCGGTGCCTGTCCTGCGGCGGCCGTCAAGCCTCCGCCGCGCCGGGTTCGCGCCGCCGGAACATGCCGTAGCCTTCCATGTGCAGCACCTTGTCGCCGTGCTGGTTGAACATTTCCCAAACGGTGCGCGCCAGGCCCACATCGGGCCGCTTGCTCATGCCGCGCTTTTCGGTCACGGTCTGCCGCAGACTGAGCACATCCCCAGGGTAAACGGGTTTGAGCCACTTCAGGCTCTCCAGCCCCGGCGAGCCCAGGCTGGAGGTTTTGTGCAGAAAGTTGCGCACCATCAGGCCCATGGCCATGCTGCAGGTGTGCCAGCCGCTGGCGCACAAGCCGCCGAACACCGAATGGCGGGCCGCTTCCGGGTCCAGGTGAAAAGGCTGCGGATCGTACTGGCGGGCGAAGTTCACGATCTCCTCGGCCGTGGGGCTGACGCTGCCCATCTCTCGCACCTCCCCCAGCGGCAGATCTTCCCACCAGATTTCGATGTGCGGGCTGAGTTCGGGGCTGATCGCGGTCATGGGGGCTCCAGGTGAAGGGACGGGCCAAAGGGCGGCCAACGCCACAATCTAGCGCGAATCCCCCGTCACCTTTGCGCCGCAGGCGACATCCCAATGTCCGATGCTTCGATGTCGTTGATGTCGATACAAGGTGCGCCTCTTCGTATAGGCTTGCTTGACCACCAGGCAGGCCTGATTCTTGGGCACCATCCGCCAGATGCGCACTGGTTGCTGCTCCAGCTGCTCTTTGAGCTGAACGACGCTCATCTTGAGTCTGGCGTTTTCAAGCAGTTGCTGTCGCCAAAGCTTGAAGTAGTCGGGAGGGATGAGCTCGTCGTTTGCTGATATGACACGGAGACCAGCCCAAAGGTTGGGCAGATCGAGCACCAGAGGAAAAGCGTGCATTATCGCCGCACGCCTTTGCTCGGTATCCATGCTGAGGCGAACCTCAGTGGCACCGACATAGCCCCGCAAGTCGCGGGGGATGCACAGACGAAAATAAAACGTACCGTGTCGGTTGCAGTACAAGTGTGAGGGATCGTCAAGGGCACGGCGGTTCTCCAATGGCACACCAAGATGGCACACCAGTTTGGAAAACGCCCACGCCTTTGACGAAAATTGCAAGTCCATCAATGACTTACAAAGCATGTGGTGGAGCTGGGGGGATTTGAACCCCCGTCCGCAAGCCTTCTTCGCGCAGTTCTACATGTGTAGTCGTCTGATTTGATCTCGTCGGACCAGCCGCGCAGCGACACGCTGCCAGCCCAACCAGCAACCTAAAGTCTCACCGCCAAGCAAGTTGCCCGCTCAACGGCCAGCCCATGTAAGTTCCCTCGCAGTCAGGACAGTCTTGCGACCACCCTCACCCAGCCCATCGGCCAACTGTTGCGAGGCTCACCGGATTAAGCGGCGAGTGCGAAACGTTCGTCGTTTGCAGTTAGTTTTTTTCTGCGGTTTTACGAGGTGACAGAACCTCGACATGCCCTGCTGCGTGCCCGAACCCACGTCGAAACCAATGCAGCCCCTATGCCCGTTAGTTTAAGGCAATTACAGAAAGTTCAAGAGCGCCTGCGGTGTTTCGATCACCGCGTCGGCTCCCCAGCCAGACACGTCGGCCTGCACACCCAGGTAGCCGTAGCAGGCGGCCACAGTCGGCATGCCGGCGGCCTTGCCCGCCACGATGTCGCGCTCGTCGTCACCGACGTACAGGCAGGCCTCTGGCGCCACACCCAGGCGCCGCGCGGCCTCCCACAATGGCGCCGGGTGTGGCTTGGGGTGCGGCGTGGTGTCGCCGCCCACCACGGTGGAAGAACTGGCAAACAAGGGCATGCCTGCGGTCAGCGGCAGGGCAAAGCGTTCGGATTTGTTCGTCACCACCCCCCAGCGCAAACCCTGGCGGCACAAGGCCTCCAGCATGTCCGCCACCCCGTCAAAAGGCTGGGTGCTGCGCGTCATGCAGGCCTGGTAATTGTCGAAGAATTCCTGGCGCAGGCCCTCGAACTCGGGATGGTCGGGGCCGTGACCGAAAGCCACCTGGATCATCCCGCGCGCACCGGCGCCGGCCAGCGGACGGTAATGCACCATGGGCAAGGAGGGCAGCCCGCGCCGCAGCCGCATCAGGTCGGCCGCGTACCCCAGGTCGGGGGCACTGTCGATGAGGGTGCCGTCCAGGTCGAACAGCACCGCCTGCACACCGGTGAACGTCATGCGGCCGCCTTCCGGGTGGAGAACATGTAGTTCACGCTGCTGTCGGCGCTGAGCCAGTAACGGCGGGTCAAGGGGTTGTACTCCATGCCCCGGGTGGCCTGCAGGTCCAAGCCTGCCGAGCGGCAATGCGCGGCCAGTTCGCTCGGCTTGATGAACTTGGCGTACTCGTGGGTGCCTTTGGGCAGCAGCTGCAGCAGGTATTCGGCCCCCAGAATGGCGAACAGAAAGGCTTTGGGATTGCGGTTCAGGGTGGAGAAGAACACCCAGCCGCCCGGTTTGACCAGGGTGGCGCAGGCCTGCACCACCGACGCCGGGTCGGGCACGTGCTCCAGCATCTCCATGCAGGTGACCACGTCAAAGCGGCCGGGGCATTCAACGGCGAGGTGCTCGGCACTGATTTCACGGTAGCTGACGTTCGGGGTCTCGGCCTCCAGGGCATGCAGCTGGGCCACTTTCAAAGCCTTGCTGGCCAGGTCGATGCCCAGCACCCGCGCCCCCTTGCGCGCCATGGCGTCGGCCAGAATCCCGCCGCCACAACCCACGTCGAGCACCTGTTGGCCGGCCAAAGGGGTTTGGCGGTCGATCCAGTCCAATCGCAGGGGGTTGATCTGGTGCAGCGGGCGGAATTCGCTCTCGGTGTCCCACCAGCGGTGGGCCAACTCGGAAAATTTGGCCAGTTCGGCCGGATCGGCGTTCAGGGTTTTGTCCATGCGCAGATTATGGCCACGAAAGCAAGACCCCAAGAAAAAACCGCGCCGAAGCGCGGTTTCTCGGGTCGGAGCAAAGAACCGATCAGTTGGCGCGGGTGCCCACCACTTCGATTTCAACGCGGCGGTTCTTGGAACGGCCTTCCTTGGTCTTGTTGTCGGCCACCGGCTGGGCTTCGCCCTTGCCTTCGGTGTAAACGCGGTTGGCTTCGATGCCCTTGTTCACCAAGTAGGCCTTCACGGCTTCGGCCCGCTTGACGGACAGCTTCTGGTTGTAGGCGTCGGCGCCGGTGGCGTCGGTGTGGCCCACGGCGATGATCACTTCCAGGTTGATGCCCTTGACCTTGCCGGCCAGATCGTCCAGCTTGGCTTTGCCTTCGGGCTTGAGCACGGCCTTGTCGAAGTCGAAGAAAGCGTCGGCGGCGTAGGTCACCTTGGAGGCGGCGACGGGTGCCGGAGCCGGAGCAGGTGCCGGAGCGGCAGCGGCGGGAGCCGGGGCGGCCACAGGAGCCGGAGCGGGCGCCGGAGCGGCGGGCACGATGGCGCCGTCGCAGCCTTGGGCGGCGGTGGCCGGGGTCCAGTTGGCGTCGCGCCAGCACAGTTCGTTGGTGCCGTTCTTCCACACCAGGTCGCCGGAACCGTTCTTCCAGTTGTCGATGGACTGGGCGCCAGCGGCAGTGGCCAGGGCGGCAGTGGCGAACAGCGCTGCGATCTTGTTGAGTTGTTTCATCGATTTCCTCTTGATGTTGGCACAGATGACTCTGCGACTGGGGGTTGGTCGGCCAAGACTTGCAGGCCATGGCTTTTTACTGCGGAATTTATTTTGCCACAAGCCAATGAAAGGGGGCGGGACCGAGGCGACAGGCTGCCATGGCCTGCGCCGGTAAAAGGCAAATGTTGCACGATCGCAACACATGCCTCGCCACTGGGCCACGCCGGCCTTTCCCGCCCCCGGTGCCGACCCCTCTTAAAATGGCAGATTGTCTGCACCATCCACGCCCGCGCCCATGACCTCTTTCGCCAAGGAAACCCTGCCCATCAGCCTCGAAGAGGAAATGCGCCGCAGCTACCTCGACTACGCGATGAGCGTGATCGTGGGCCGCGCCCTGCCCGATGCGCGCGATGGATTGAAACCCGTGCACCGGCGCGTGCTGTACGCCATGCACGAGCTGAACAACGACTGGAACCGGCCGTACAAAAAATCGGCCCGTATCGTCGGTGACGTGATCGGTAAATACCACCCGCACGGCGACAGCGCGGTGTACGACACCATCGTGCGCATGGCACAGGACTTTTCCCTGCGCCACATGCTGGTGGACGGCCAGGGCAACTTCGGCTCGGTGGACGGCGACAGCGCCGCGGCCATGCGTTACACCGAAATCCGCCTGAGCAAGATCGCCCACGAAATGTTGGCCGACATCGACAAGGAAACCGTCGATTTCGGGCCCAACTACGACGGCAGCGAATCGGAACCGCTGGTGCTGCCAGCGCGCCTGCCCAACCTGCTGATCAACGGCTCGGCCGGCATCGCGGTGGGCATGGCCACCAACATCCCGCCGCACAACCTCAACGAGGTGGTGGACGCCTGTCTGCACCTGCTCCAGCACCCGGACGCGTCCATCGACGACCTGATGGAAATCGTGCCGGCGCCGGACTTCCCCACCGCTGGCCTGATTTACGGCATCACCGGGGTGAAAGACGGCTACCGCACCGGCCGCGGCCGGGTGGTGATGCGCGCCAAGTGCCACTTCGAGGACATCGACAAAGGCCAGCGCCAGGCCATCATCGTCGATGAAATCCCCTACCAGGTGAACAAGAAGACGCTGCTGGAGCGCATTGCCGAGCTGGTACACGAGAAGAAGATCGAAGGCATCAGCCACATCCAGGACGAGTCCGACAAGGACGGCATGCGGGTGGTGATCGAGCTCAAGCGCGGCGAAGTGCCCGAGGTGGTGCTGAACAACCTGTACAAGCAGACCCAGTTGCAGGACACTTTCGGCATGAACATGGTGGCGCTGGTGGACGGCCAGCCCAAACTGTGCAACCTGAAGGACCTGATTGACATCTTCCTGCAGCACCGCCGCGAAGTGGTGACGCGCCGCACGGTGTTCAACCTGCGCAAGGCACGCGACCGCGGTCACGTGCTCGAAGGCTTGGCGGTGGCGCTGGCCAACATCGACGAGTTCATCCGCATCATCCGCGAAAGCCCGACACCGCCGGTGGCCAAGGCCGAGCTGATGAACCGCAGCTGGGACAGCCAGCTGGTGCGCCAGATGCTGACCCGCGCCAAGGAAGATGGCACGGTGGTGAATGCCGACGACTACCGCCCCGAAGGCCTGGAGCGCGCCTTCGGCATGCAGGGCGACGGCCTGTACCGCCTGAGCGAAACGCAAGCGCAGGAAATCCTGCAAATGCGCCTGCAGCGCCTGACCGGGCTGGAGCAGGACAAGATCGTCGCCGAGTACAAGGACGTGATGGCCGAGATCGACGACCTGCTCGACATCCTGTCCAAGCCCGAGCGCGTGTCCACCATCATCGGCGACGAGCTGACCGCCATCAAGGCCGAATTCGGCCAGACCAAGCTGGGCGCGCGCCGCAGCGAAATCGAGCACAGCGCGCAAGACCTGAGCACCGAAGACCTGATCACCCCGACCGACATGGTGGTGACGTTGAGTCACAGCGGCTACATCAAGAGCCAGCCGCTGAGCGAATACCGGGCGCAGAAGCGCGGCGGGCGCGGCAAACAGGCCACCGCCACCAAAGAAGACGACTGGATCGACCAGCTCTTCATCGCCAACACGCACGACTACATCCTGTGCTTCAGCAACCGCGGCCGGCTGTACTGGCTCAAGGTCTGGGAGGTGCCGGCGGGTTCGCGCGGCTCGCGTGGCCGCCCCATCGTCAACATGTTCCCGCTGCAAGACGGTGAAAAAATCAACGTGGTGCTGCCGCTGACCGGCGAGATGCGCAAGTTCCCGGACGACCGCTACGTGTTCATGGCCACCAGCATGGGCACGGTGAAAAAAACCGCGCTGGACGAATTCAGCAACCCGCGCAAGGCCGGCATCATCGCGGTGGACCTGGACGAAGGCGACTTTTTGATTGGCGCGGCGCTGACCGACGGCGCCCACGACGTGATGCTGTTCAGCGACGGCGGCAAGGCCGTGCGCTTCGATGAAAACGACGTGCGCCCCATGGGCCGCAACGCCCGCGGCGTGCGCGGGATGATGTTGGAAGAAACCCAGAGCGTGATCGCCATGCTGGTGGCCGAGGACGAACAGCAAAGCGTGCTGACCGCCACCCAAAACGGCTACGGCAAGCGCACCCCGATCGGCGAATACACCCGCCACGGCCGCGGCACCAAGGGCATGATCGCCATTCAGCAATCCGAGCGCAACGGCAAGGTGGTGGCTGCCACCCTGGTGCACGCGGACGACGAGATCATGCTCATCACCGACACCGGCGTGCTGGTACGCACCCGGGTCAGCGAAATCCGCGAACTCGGCCGCGCCACCCAGGGGGTGACGCTGATCAGCCTGGACGAAGGCGCCCAACTGAGCGGCCTGCAGCGCATCGTGGAAAACGACGCGAATGTGGACGCGGGTGGCGACGGTGCGGATGCCTCTGGCGAGGCCGATGCACCCACCGCTTGAGCCTTTCGTTGTCCGATGACTCCGCCGGGCCCTGCCCGGCCCCCACCACCGATTGCCCATGACCCGTCCGTACAATTTTTCCGCCGGCCCCGCCACCATGCCCGAGGCCGTGCTGCAACAGGCCGCCGCCGAGATGCTGGACTGGCACGGCAGCGGCATGGGCGTGATGGAAATGAGCCACCGGGGCAAAGAATTCATCTCGATTTACGAGCAGGCCGAAGCCGACCTGCGCGAGCTGCTGGCGGTGCCCGCGCACTACAAAATTCTGTTCATGCAGGGCGGCGGGCTGGCCGAAAACGCCATCGTGCCGCTGAACCTGTCGCGCGGCCAGCCGATGGACTTTGTGCTCACCGGCAGCTGGAGCCAGAAGTCGGCCAAAGAAGCGCAGAAATACGGCCAGGCCCGCACCGCGGCCAGCGGCCAGGCCAGCCAGTTCACCACCCTGCCCGCCCCCGGCACCTGGCAACTGGGCCGCGACGCCAGCTACGTGCACCTGTGCAGCAACGAGACCATCCACGGCGTCGAATTCCAGGAACTGCCGGACCTGAAAGCGCTGGGCTGCGACGCCCCGCTGGTGATCGATTTTTCCTCCAACGTGCTGTCGCGCCCGGTGGACTGGAACCGCGTCGGCCTGGCCTTTGGCGGCGCACAAAAGAACATCGGCCCGGCCGGCGTGACGCTGGTGGTGGTGCGCGAAGACCTGATCGGCCACGCCCTGCCCATCTGCCCCAGCGCCTTCGACTACAAGCTGGTGGCCGACAACGGCTCCATGTACAACACGCCGCCCACCTACGGCATCTACATGGCCGGGCTGATCTTCCAGTGGCTCAAGGCCCAGCGCGAAGGCGACAAGACCGGCGTAGCGGCCATGGAGGCGCGCAACACCGCCAAAGCCGCTTTGCTGTACGACTTCCTCGACCAATCGGCGTTTTACGAAAACCGCGTGGCCAAGGATTGCCGTTCGCGCATGAACATCCCCTTCTTCCTGAAGGACGAAAGCCGCAACGACGCCTTCCTGGACGGCGCCAAGGCGCGCGGCCTGCTGCAGCTCAAGGGCCACAAATCGGTGGGCGGCATGCGCGCCAGCCTCTACAACGCCCTGCCCATCGAAGGCGTGCAGGCGCTGGTGGACTACCTGCGCGAATTCGAGCGCACCCAAGCTTAAAGCCCCACCCGCGCGGAGACCCCCCCACATGACCGACCCCCAACCGACCGGCAACGGCCCCGTGCAAAGCGAGGCGCTGGGCACCCTGCGCGTGCAGATCGACGCCATCGACCAGCAACTGCTGAGCCTGCTCAACCAACGCGCCCTGGTGGCCGAACAGGTGGGCGCCATCAAGCGCGCCGAGGGCTCGCCCTTTTTCCGGCCCGACCGCGTGGCCCAGGTCATTGAAAAAATCCAGAACGCCAACCAGGGCCCGCTGCTGAACCAGCATGTGGGCGCCATCTGGCGCGAAATCATGTCGGCCTGCCTGGCGCTGGAGGCGCCGCAGCGGGTGGCGGTGCTGGGCCCGCAAGGCACGTTCTGTGAGGAAGCCGCGATCGAATACTTCGGCAGCGCCGCCAACCTGATCTACTGCGCCAACTTCGACGAGGTGTTCCACGCCACGGCGGCAGGCACCGCCCAGTACGGCGTGGTGGGCATGGAGAACTCGACCGAAGGGGTGGTGGCGCGCTCGCTGGACCTGTTCCTGCGCTCGCCCGTGCACGTGGTGGGCGAAGTCAGCCTGCTGGTGCGCCACAACCTGATGTGCCAGACCAACGCCCTCGACGGCATCGAGGTGGTGATGGCACACCCCCAGGCGCTGGCCCAGTGCCAGAACTGGCTGACGCAATACCTGCCCAACGCGGAACGCCGCGCTGTGGCCAGCAACGCCGAAGGCGCCCGTCTGGCGGCCACCAACCCGGCTTGGGCGGCGATCGCCAGCGAACGCGCCGCCGCGCAATTCGGCCTGCACATCGTCTCGCACGCCATCCAGGACGAGGCCTACAACCGCACCCGCTTCGCCGTCATCTGCCTGCCGCAGACGCTGGCCACCCCGCCGGCCTCGGGCCAGGACTGCACCAGCATCGTGGTGTCGGTACCGAACCGCCCCGGCGCCGTGCACGATTTGCTGGTGCCGCTGAAGAACAACGGCGTTTCGATGACGCGCTTCGAATCGCGCCCGGCCAAATCGGGGCAGTGGGAGTACTACTTCTACATCGACATCGCCGGCCACCCCAGCCAGCCGCACGTGGCCGCCGCCCTGCGCGAACTGCAGGGCCTGTGCGCCTTCTACAAGGTGCTGGGCGCCTACCCGGTGTCGGACTGAGGACCGCGGCGATGTTCGAACAACTGGGTCTGATCGGCTGCGGCCTGATGGGCGGCTCCTTTGCGCTGGCCTTGAAACGGGCCGGTCTGGTCAAGCGGGTGGCGGGGTACAGCAAGTCGCCCAGCACCTTGCAGCGCGCGCGCGCACTGGGCGTGATCGACGTGGAGGCACCGTCGGCCTTGCTGGCCGTGTCGGGCGCCGACATCGTGCTGGTGGCCGTGCCGGTGGCCGCCACCGAAGACACCTTCAAAACCATCCGCCACCTGATCGGCCCGGACACCCTGCTGATGGACGTGGGCTCGACCAAAGGCGACGTGGTGGCCGCGGCCCGGCGTGCCCTGAAGGAGCACCTGGCCGGCTTCGTGCCGGCCCACCCGATCGCCGGCAAGGAAACGGCGGGCGTGGACCACGCCGACGCCGACCTGTACCAAGGCTGCCAGGTGGTGCTGACCCCTTTGCCCGAAACCGACCCCACCCAGGTGCAACGGGCCAGCGCGGTGTGGACCGCCCTGGGCGCCCGGGTGCGCCAGATGAGCGCGCAGGACCACGACGCCGCCTACGCCACCGTCAGCCACCTGCCGCACCTGCTGGCCTTTGCGGCCATGAACGCCATCCAGGCCCAGCCCGAGGCACAGCGCTTCCTGGCCCTGGCCGGTCCGGGTTTTCGCGATTTCACCCGCATCGCGGCCAGCGACCCCAGCGTCTGGCGCGACATCCTGCTGGCCAACCAGGCCGAGGTGCTGACCCAGTCCCGACACTTCCGCGCCGCGCTCGACGCGCTGGAGGCCACCATGCGCGACCAGGACCCGCTGGCCTTGCAGCGCCTGATCCGCCAGGCCAGCGCGGCGCGCGCGGGTTGGCCCGGACCGGCCGGCACACCCGCCCTGCCCGCAGCCTCCACCGACTCGCCCTGACCCACCCGGCTGGGCCGCCATCGGCGCCCCGCCATCCCGCTTGACCCGGCCATGTATTCGACCCATTTTCTCGACCTCCCTCCCCTGCACAGCGCCGGCGGCACGGTGCACCTGCCCGGCTCCAAGAGCATCTCGAACCGGGTGCTGCTGCTGGCGGCCTTGAGCGAGGGCGACACCACCGTCCACGACCTGCTCGACTCCGACGACACCCGGGTCATGCTCGACGCCCTGGACGCGCTGGGCTGCGGGGTGGAGCGCCTGCCCGGCCAGACCGTGAAGGTGCGCGGCCTGGGCGGTCAGCTGCCGGTGCGCCAGGCCCGGCTGTTCCTGGGCAACGCCGGCACGGCCATGCGCCCGCTCACCGCCGCCCTGGCCTTGCTGGCGAGCCAGCACGGCGGTCAATTCGAGCTCAGCGGCATCCCGCGCATGCACGAACGCCCGATCGGCGACCTGGTGGACGCATTGCGCCAACTGGGCTGCCCGGTGACATGCCTCGGCAACGAAGGCTACCCGCCACTGCGCCTGGGCCATGGGCAGGCGACCACGCTGGCCCTGGACCAGCCGATCCGCGTGCGCGGCGACGTCTCCAGCCAGTTCCTCACCGCCCTGCTGCTGGCCCTGCCGCTGGTGGCGCGGCACGACGTGCGCATCGAGGTGGTGGGCGAACTGATTTCCAAACCCTACATCGAGATCACGCTGCAGCTGCTGGCGCGCTTTGGCGTGGTGGTGCAGCGCGAGGGCTGGGCCGCCTTCACCATCCCGGCCGGCAGCCGCTACCGTTCGCCGGGCAGCATCCACGTCGAGGCCGATGCCTCTTCCGCCAGCTACTTCATCGCCCTGGGCGCACTGGCGCCGGCCCGCGCGGGGCACGACGGCATCACCGTGCAGGGCGTGGGACTGGCCTCGATCCAGGGCGACATCCGCTTCGTCGAAGCCGCGCAGGCCATGGGCGCGGAGGTCAGCGGCTCGGCCAATGCGCTGCACATCCAGCGCGGCGCCTGGCCGCTGCGGGCTATCGACCTGGACTGCAACCACATCCCCGACGCGGCGATGACGCTGGCGGTGATGGCGCTGTACGCCGACGGCCCCAGCACGCTGCGCAACATCGCCAGCTGGCGGGTGAAGGAAACCGACCGCATCGCCGCCATGGCCTGCGAGCTGCGCAAACTGGGCGCGCAGGTGGAGGAAGGGGCCGACTTCATCCGCGTCTGGCCGCTGGCGGCCGCCGGCTGGCGCGCCGCGTCCATCCACACCTACGACGACCACCGGGTGGCCATGTGCTTCTCGCTGGCGGCCTTCAACCCGGGCGGCGTGCCGGTGCGCATCGAAGACCCGAAGTGCGTGGCCAAGACCTTCCCCGACTACTTCGAAACCCTGTTCGGCGTCTGCCAGGCGGCGCCCGCGGCCATCCCGGTGATCTGCATCGACGGCCCGACCGCCTCGGGCAAGGGCACGCTGGCGGCCGCCGTGGCCCAGGCGCTGGGCTTTGGCCTGCTGGACTCGGGCGTGCTGTACCGGCTGGTGGGCTTGGCCGCCGAACGCGCCGGCCTGGCCACCGACGAGGCCGCGCTGCGACAACCGGACAGCGCCGAGCGCCTGGGCACGCTGGCGCGCGAGATGCCCGTGGCCTTTGCCGGCGACCGGGTGCTGCTCAACGGCGAGGACGTGAGCGACGCGGTGCGCACCGAAGCCGCCGGCATGGCCGCCTCGCGCGTGTCCGCCGTGCCGGCAGTGCGCCAGGGCCTGCTGGAACTGCAGCACCGCTGCCGCGCCCTGCCCGGCCTGGTGGCCGACGGGCGCGATATGGGGACCGTGATCTTCCCGGACGCGCCGCTCAAGGTGTTTCTGACGGCCAGCGCCGAGCAACGCGCCGAACGGCGCCATAAGCAATTGATTTCCAAGGGCACTCCTGCTAAACTCGAAAACCTTTTGGCGGACCTCAAGGCCCGCGACCTGCGCGATTCATCGCGTCAGGACGCCCCGTTAAAGCCCGCCGAAGACGCCTTCCACCTCGACAACTCCGAGCAAACCATCGAGCAATCGGTGGAGCAGGTGCTGGCCTGGTGGGCGGCGCAGCGCCCCTTCACGGGGGCGTGACCCCCAGCCCCGCAAGGGGCGATGGCCCCAACGGCCCCGCCGGATGTTTCTGAATCCGCAGGCCCGAGGGATCTCAACCTGCAACCCGTTTGGCCGCTAGGCCGAGCGTCTTTGTACTCGCCGCGCGCCAATCCTCCATTCAGCCGGGTGCGCGGTCTAGGAAACCACATGTCTGAATCTTTTGCCGCCCTGTTTGAAGAATCGCTGCAACGCGCCGAAATGCGCCCGGGCGAGGTCATCACCGCCGAAGTCGTTCGCGTCGAGCACAACCACGTGGTCGTCAACGCCGGCCTGAAGTCCGAAGCCTACGTGCCCATCGCAGAATTCAAGAACGACCAGGGCGAACTCGAAGTCCAAGTGGGTGACTTCGTGTCCGTGGCCGTGGAAGCCGTGGAAAACGGCTACGGCGACACCATCCTGTCGCGCGACAAGGCCAAGCGCCTGGCTTCTTGGATGGCCCTGGAAAAGGCCCTGGAATCCGGCGACTTCGTGACCGGCACCACCGGCACCAAGGTCAAGGGCGGCCTCAAGGTCATGGTCAACGGCATCAGCGCCTTCCTGCCGGGCTCGCTGGTGGACAGCCGTCCGACCAAGGACCTGACCCCGTACGAAAACAAGACCCTGGAATTCAAGGTCATCAAGCTGGACCGCAAGCGCAACAACGTGGTGCTGAGCCGCCGCGCCGTGGTCGAAGCCTCCATGGGCGAAGAGCGCGCCAAGCTGATGGAAACCCTGCGCGAAGGCGCGATCGTCAACGGCGTGGTCAAGAACATCACCGAATACGGTGCCTTCGTGGACCTGGGTGGCATCGACGGCCTGCTGCACATCACCGACATGGCCTGGCGCCGCGTGCGTCACCCGTCCGAGGTGGTGCAGGCTGGCCAGGAAGTCACCGCCAAAGTGCTCAAGTTCGACGCCGAGAAGCAGCGCGTCAGCCTGGGCCTGAAGCAGATGGGCGACGATCCGTGGATGGGTGTGGCCCGCCGCTACCCCTCCGGCACCCGCATGTTCGGCAAGGTCACCAACATCGCCGACTACGGCGCGTTCGTGGAACTGGAGCCGGGCATTGAAGGTCTGGTGCACGTGTCCGAAATGGACTGGACCAACAAGAACGTGGCCCCGAACAAGCTGGTGTCGCTGGGCGACGAAGTCGAAGTCATGGTCCTGGAGATCGACGAAGACAAGCGCCGCATCAGCCTGGGCATGAAGCAGTGCAAGGCCAACCCGTGGCACGAGTTCGCCGAGCAGACCAAGCGCGGCGACCGCGTCAAGGGCCCGATCAAGTCCATCACCGACTTCGGCGTGTTCGTGGGTCTGGCCGCCGGCATCGACGGTCTGGTGCACCTGTCCGACCTGTCCTGGAACGAAGCCGGCGAAACCGCCGTGCGCAACTTCAAGAAGGGCCAGGAAGTCGAAGCCATCGTGTTGGGCGTGGACGTCGAGCGCGAGCGCATCAGCCTGGGCATCAAGCAGCTGGACAGCGACCCCTTCACCACCTTCGTGTCGATCAACGACAAGGGCGCGACCGTGACCGGCAAGGTCAAGACCGTGGATGCCAAGGGCGCTGAAATCGACCTGGGCGAAGACATCGTCGGCTACCTGCGCGCTTCGGAAATCTCCCGCGACCGCGTGGAAGACGCCCGCAACGTGCTGAAGGAAGGCGACGAAGTGACCGCCGTGGTGGTGAACGTGGACCGCAAGACCCGCAACATCCAGCTGTCCGTCAAAGCCAAAGACATGGCCGAACAGCAAGAAGCCATGGCCAGCCTGAGCCAGAACTCCGGCAACGCCGGCACCACCAGCCTGGGCGCACTGCTGCGCGCCAAGCTGGACAACAACGGTTAATTCTTAACCGCTGCACTGGGGCCCGGTGCGCTACGCGTCGGGCCCTTTTTCATGGTTTCAACCCGTCGATGACATGACCCGAAGCGATCTTGTGGAAGCGTTGGCGGCACGGTTTGCGCAACTGGGCCAGCGCGACGCCGAATGGGCGGTCAAGGCCATCCTGGAAGCGATGTCGGACGCCCTGGTGCGCGGCCAGCGCATCGAAATCCGCGGTTTCGGCAGCTTTTCCGTGAACCACCGGCCGCCCCGCATCGGGCGCAACCCGCGCTCCGGTGAAAGCGTGGCGATCCCGGAAAAACGGGTGCCGCATTTCAAGCCGGGCAAGGCCTTGCGCCAGGCCGTGGACGCGGCCACGGGCGAGGCCCCGTGACCCCCAGCGGACCCGACAGGGGCCGCTACAATGCCCCCACCACTGAGGGGATTGTGTGAAATACCTCGCGTGGCTGCTCAAGGCAGCCATTTTTTTTCTTGTGTTCGCGTTCGCCCTGAACAACCAGGACGACGTGCGCCTGAACCTGCTGTTCGGCGCCTACTGGCACGCCCCGCTGGTGCTGGTGCTGCTGGCCGCCCTCACCCTGGGGGTGTTCCTCGGGATCGCGGTGATGCTGCCCCTGTGGCTGCGCGCGCGCCGGCAGGCCCAGCGCGCCGTGGCCGAACCGGCGCCCTCCCCCGACACCGGCCCCGACGCCCAGGACAGCGTGCCCCATGGTATTTGACTTCACCTGGCTGCTCTGGGCTTTGCCGCTGGTGTTTGCCCTGGGCTGGCTGGCCTCGCGCTTCGACCTGCGGCAGTGGCGGCTGGAGGGTCGACAAGCGCCCCGGGCCTATTTCCGCGGACTCAACCACCTGCTCAACGAACAGCAGGACCAGGCGATCGACGCCTTCATCGAGGCCGTGCAGCACGACCCCGACACCTCCGAACTGCACTTTGCCCTGGGCAACCTGTTCCGCCGCCGTGGCGACTACGACCGCGCGGTGCGCGTGCACGAACACCTGCTGGCCCGGGGCGATCTCGCCACCAAAGACCGTGAACGCGCCCAGCAGGCGCTGGCCCAGGACTTTCTGAAGGCCGGCCTGCTGGACCGGGCCGAAGCGGCCCTACTGAAACTGCAGGGCACGGCCTTCGAGGCCGAAGCCGAACTGGCCCTGCTCGCCATTTACGAGCGCAGCCGGGACTGGGACAAGGCCGCCGACACCGCCGCGCGCTTGGAAGGCCGGGAGCAAGGCAGTTTTCGCCTGCGCCTGGCGCACTACCGCTGCGAACAGGCACAGCAACTGCGCCAACAAGGCCACACCACCGAAGCCCTGGCCATGCTGGAAAGCCTGGTGGACCAGGTGCCCGACTCGGCCCGGGCGTGGGTGGCCCTGGCCGACATGCGCCAGTCGCTGGGCAACACCGAAGGCGGTCTCCAGGCCCTGGAAGCCCTGGCCGTGCACGCCCCCCTGCACTTGCCGCTGGTGGCACACAACCTGGTGCAGTGGGCCCGCCTGTGCCACGCGCCCCAGCGTGCCGAACAGTTGCTGCTGCAATACCGCCAGCAGCACCTGCCCTCGCTCGACGTGACACAGGCCCTGGCCAGCCTGCAGAACGACCCAGAGCAAGGCCGCCGGCTTTACCTGGAGCACCTGCAGCAGGAACCGTCGCTGGTGGCGGCCGGCTTCTGGCTGACGGGCACCCACTTCGGTGAAACCGAGCCGGAAAAGCTGGTCAAACAGGCCATCGACCGCGCCAGCGAACCGCTCAAACGCTACCGCTGCGCGGCCTGCGGCTTCGAGGCCCGCCAGTACTTCTGGCAATGCCCGGGTTGCCAAGGCTGGGACAGTTACCCGCCCAAACGCGTCGAAGAACTCTGACGCGCGACGCCAGCCCCACCGCCCTCAAGCGGCGGTGTGGGGCATCAGGATCGACACGTCGAGCACGCGGTACAGCCGACCGCCCTTGTCCAGCGGCTGGATCGCACCTTCACGCACCAGGGCACTGATCTCGCGGCTCACCGTCTCCAGCTTCAGGTCCATCATCGCGCCCATTTCCTCGCGCGCGAACAGGGTGGTGACGCCCGGGTCGGTGGCGTGCCGCATCTTCAGGACGAAGTTGCAGACGCGTTGCCGCGCCGTGCCGAAATTGATGGCCGCCAGCCAGTCGTCGGCCTCTTTCAAGGCCTGCTGCCACTTCTGCAACAGGCGCCAGTGCAGGCGGGGCGAGTGCTGGCTCAGGCGGTGGATGACGTCGGTCGGGATGCGGCAGACGCTGACGTCGGTCATGGCCACGGCCTCGCTGTCGTAGCGGCCGGTGGCCAGGGCTTCCAGACCGGCCACGTCACCGGGTCGCAGCAGGCGCAGGATGCGCTGGCGCCCGTCGGGGGTGAAACGGGTGAGCTTGATCAGGCCGGAGCGCAGAGTGAAGATGCCGGTGGCCGAGGCGCCCTCCAGGTAAAGGGTTTGCCCGCCGCGGTGGCTCAGATCGTCGATCGGGGCGTGGATCAGACCGAAATCGTGTTCGTTCAGGTCGGCAAACAGGACCATGTCGCGGATGCCACAGGCCTGGCAGTCGGCGGTGCCGCGCCAAGCCGATTCGGTTTTGATCGGGATCATGGGGGCCGATTGTCGCCGCAATACCGGTGTAAAACGGCCGTCAGCGGCATACCCCCACGGGTTCGGCAGGCATCACGCCAGGCACGGGGCCAGCTCGCCCCGGTCGTAGCGTTGCTGCATCGCCTCCAGGCTGTGCACCCGGGTGATCTTGCTGGCCATGCCGGCGCTGCCAAAGGCCTGGTAACGCGCGGCGCAAATGGCCTGCATGGCCTGGGTGGCGGCTTGGTAGAACTTGCGTGGGTCGAAGTTTTTGCGGTCTTCGGCCAGGTGCTGGCGGATGGCGCCGGTGCTGGCCATGCGCAGGTCGGTGTCGATGTTGACCTTGCGCACGCCGTGCCGGATGCCTTCGACGATTTCGGCCACCGGCACGCCGTAGGTCTGGCCCATCTCGCCGCCGTGGCGGTTGATGGTGGCCAGCCAGTCTTCGGGCACGCTGGAGCTGCCGTGCATGACCAGGTGCACGTTGGGAATGCGGGCATGGATGGCCTTGACGCGGTCGATGCGCAGGACCTGGCCGGTGGGTTTGCTGCTGAATTTGTAGGCGCCGTGGCTGGTGCCGATGGCGATGGCCAGGGCGTCCACCCCGGTCTGCTGGACGAAGTCGGCGGCTTCGTCGGGGTCGGTCAACAGTTGGGCGTGGTCGAGTTGGCCTTCGGCGCCGTGGCCATCTTCCTCCCCCGCCTGGCCGGTTTCCAGGCTGCCCAGACAACCCAGCTCGCCCTCCACCGACACGCCGCAGGCGTGGGCCAGATCGACCACCTGGCGCGTCACGCGCACGTTGTAGCCGTAGCTGGCGGGGGTCTTGCCGTCTTCCTTCAGGCTGCCGTCCATCATCACCGAGCTGAAGCCGGACTGGATGGCGCGCCCGCAGACGCCGGGCGAGGCACCGTGGTCCTGGTGCATGCAGACGGGGATGTGTGGGTACATCTCGACCGCGGCGGCCACCAGGTGGCGCAGAAAAGGCTCGCCGGCGTAACGGCGGGCACCGGCCGAGCCTTGCAGGATGACCGGGCTGTCGACCGCCGCGGCGGCCTGCATGATGGCCTGGATCTGCTCCATGTTGTTGACGTTGAAGGCGGGCAGGCCGTAGCCGTGTTCGGCGGCGTGGTCCAGCAGCTGGCGCAGGGTGATGAGGGCCATGGGGGGTCTCCGGTGGGGCGAGAATGTGGAGTCAGTGGGCGGCGGCGCGGCGGGCCAGCACCTCGAAAGCGGGCAGGGTCTTGCCCTCAAGCACCTCCAGAAAGGCGCCGCCGCCGGTGGAGATGTAGCCCACCTGGTGCCCGATGCCGTAGCGGGCGATGGCGGCCAGCGTGTCGCCACCGCCGGCGATGCTGAAGGCCGGGCTGGCGGCGATGGCGCGGGCAATGGCTTCGGTGCCGCCACCGAAGGCGTCGAATTCGAACACCCCCACCGGACCGTTCCAGACGATGGTGCCGGCGGCGTGGAGCTGGGCCGCCAGGCGGGCCGCGGTTTCGGGGCCGATGTCGAGAATCAGGTCGTCGTCGGCCACGTCGGTGGCGCGTTTGGTGCAGGCGGGCGCGTCGGCGGCAAAGGTTTTGGCCACCACCACGTCGGTGGGGAGGGGCACCTCGGCACCGCGTGCCCGCATCGCGGCCATGACGGCGCGGGCCTCGTCCACCAGGGCGGGTTCGGCCAGGCTGCGCCCGATGTTCAGGCCCGCGGCCAGCATGAAGGTGTTGGCGATGCCACCGCCGACGATGAGGCCGTCGACCTGGGCGGCCAGCTGCCGCAGGATGGACAGCTTGCTGCTGACCTTGGAACCGCCGACGATGGCCACCCAGGCGCCCCGGGGCTGGGCCAGCGCGCGGGCGATGGCGTCCATCTCGGCGGCCAGCAGCGGGCCGGCGCAGGCGATGGGAGCGGTGACCGCGATGCCGTGGGTGGAGGCCTCGGCGCGGTGGGCGGTGCCGAAGGCGTCGTGCACGAAGATGTCGCACAGTGCGCCCAGACGGGCGGCCAGGGCCGGGCTGTTGTCTTTTTCACCGGGGTTGAGGCGGCAGTTTTCCAGCACCACCACCTCGCCCGGCCCGAGCGCAAAGCCACCGTTGACCCAGTCGGCGACCAGCGGCACCGGACGGCCCAGCAGTTCGGCCAGGCGAGCGGCCACAGGCGCCAGCGAATCTTCGGGCCGCCCCTGCCCCTCGGTGGGCCGGCCGAGGTGGGAGGTCACCATCACCGCCGCACCGGCATCGAGTGCGGTGCGGATGGCGGGCAGCGAGGCGCGGATGCGCGTGTCTTCGGTGATGCGGCCTTGGGCATCCAGGGGCACGTTCAGGTCGGCGCGGATGAAAACCCGCTTGCCGCTGGCAAAACCGCTGGCACAGACGTCGGCAAACCGCAGGAAGGGCGGCGCCGCTGGGCGGGCACCGGTGGCCGGAGCGCGTGGCGCACGCCCGCCAGGGACGGGTCGGGCCAGGAAGGGTGGACGGGCGGGGGGTGCGAGGTGCGGGCTCATGGGCGGTCTCCAAAGGCGTGAAAGGACAACACGGGCCCCACCGGACCCGAGGCCGGTTGCGGGGGAAACAGGACGTGGGGGGCAGCCCCCCCGGGATTCAGGCCGGGGCGGGCAGCCAGGCCACTGGCACCAGGGCGGAAAAATCGGCGATCACCCGGTCGGGGCCACAGGCCTCGATCGGTTCGCCCATGTTGTAGCCGTAGGGCAAGGCCCAGACGGTGACACCGGCGTTGCGTGCGGTGGCCACGTCGATGGACGAATCGCCCACGAACAACGCGCGTTCGGCCGCCACGCCGTAGCGCAGCAGGGTGTCGGCAATGCCCAGGGGGTTGGGTTTTTTCACCGGCAGGGTGTCGCCGCTGACGATGCGGTCGAACAGCGGCGCCAAGGCGTGGGCGTCGAGCACGGCCTGGGTGTAACGCCCTTCCTTGTTGGTGACCACCGCCAGTTTCACGCCCTGGGCACGCAGGGCCAGCAGGGTGTCGCGCACCTGGGGGTAGAGGTGGCTGCGGGTGCCGCAACGGCGCTGGTAATGCCGGCCAAAGGCGGCCTCGATGGCGGGAAAGCGGTCCGAGGCGCGCACCGCCTCGGCCGGCTCGCCCCAGCGCCAGGCCAGGGCCTGGATCAGCAGCTCGCGCGTGCCGTGGCCGATCCAGCGGTCCACCCGGTCTTGCTCCACGGGCAGAAGGCCGATTTCGGTGAGGGTGTCGTTGACGGCGTCGGCGATCTCCGGTGCGGTCTCGATCAGGGTGCCGTCGAGGTCGAACAGGATCAGATCGTAGGGGTAGGGGGCGGCAGACATGGCGTGGTGAGCGGTGGGGTGTCGGGGGGCCTCAGGCCAGGCCCAGGGCGCGTTGTTTGCGGTCCATCATGCGCCAGATGAAGGGGGTGAAGATGAGCTGCATGGCCAGCTCCATCTTGCCTCCGGGCACGACGATGGTGTTGGCCCGGCTCATCGAGGCGCCACCGATCATGCTGAGCAGGTAGGGGAAGTCGATGCCCTTGGGGTTGGCAAAGCGGATGACGACCATGCTCTCGTCGGCGCTGGGGATGTCGCGGGCGATGAAGGGGTTGGAGGTGTCGACCACCGGCACGCGCTGGAAGTTGACGTGCGTCAGCCCGAACTGCGGCACGATGTAATTCACGTAATCGGGCATGCGGCGCAGGATGGTGTCCACCACCGCCTCCTGGCTGTAGCCGCGCTGGGTCTTGTCGCGGATCAGCTTCTGGATCCACTCCAGGTTGATGGAGGGCACCACGCCAATCAGCAGATCGGGGTACTGGGCGATGTTGACCGTGTCCGTCTTGACGGCGCCGTGCAGGCCTTCGTAGAACAGCATGTCGGTGCCTTCGGGCAGGGTCTCCCAGGGAGTGAAGGTGCCGGGCGCCTGGCCGTAGGGCGCGGCCTCTTCGGCGTTGTGCAGGTATTTGCGGCATTGGCCGCTGCCGTCGGTGGCGTACTGGCGGAACAGGGCTTCGAGGTTCTCGAACAAATTGCCCGCGGCGCCGAAGTGGCTGAAATGGCGGTTGCCCTGGGCCTCCTCCTCGGCCATGAGCTGCTTCATGGCCTGGCGCTCGTAGCGGTGGAAGCTGTCGCCTTCGATGACGGCGGCCTTCACCCCTTCGCGCCGAAAGATGTTCTGGAAGGTGCGCGTCACCGTCGAAGTGCCGGCCCCCGACGAACCGGTGATGGCGATGATGGGATGGCGTTCGGACATGGGCGGTTCTCCGGCGGGTATGGGATGTGCGGCTCAGTCGCGGAACAGGCTGCGTTTGGCAAAGAGCGGGGTGTCGTCGGGCACCTGCACCGGCTCGGCGTGGTAGCGTTCGATGCGCTCGACCTCGTGCCGGGAGCCGAACACCAGCCCGATGCGCTGGTGCAGCCCGGTCGGCGGGACGGTGAGCATGGGCACGCGCCCGGTGCTGGCCCGGCCCCCGGCCTGCTCGACCACCATGGCGATGGGGTTGGCCTCGTAGAGCAGGCGCAGACGCCCGGGTTTGGACGGGTCCTTGGTGTCGCGCGGGTACATGAACACGCCGCCGCGCATGAGGATGCGGTGCGCCTCGGCCACCATGGAGGCGATCCAGCGCATGTTGAAGTCCTTGCCGCGCGGACCGGCCTTGCCGGCCAGGCATTCGTCCACATAACGCTTGACCGGCGCCTCCCAAAAACGGCTGTTGGAGGCGTTGATGGCGAACTCCTGCGTGTCGGCCGGGATCTGGATGTGGGGGTGGGTGAGCTTGAACTCGCCCAGGCTGGGGTCGAGCGTGAAGCCGTACACCCCGGTGCCCACGGTCAGCACCAGCATGGTGGTGGGGCCGTAGAGGGCGTAACCGGCGGCCACCTGCTGCGCGCCGGCCTGCAAAAAATCGGCCTCGGTCACGTCGCGGCCGCTGTCCACCACCGCCTGCGGCGCACGCAGGATGGAAAAAATGCTGCCGACCGACACGTTCACGTCGATGTTGCTGGAGCCGTCGAGCGGGTCGAACACCAGGAGGTACTTGCCGCGCGGGAACTGGCGCGGGATGTGGTACGGCCCGTCCATTTCCTCGCTGGCCATGCCGGCCAGGTGGCCGCCCCATTCGTTGGCGCGCAGGAACATCTCGTTGCTGACGACGTCGAGCTTCTTCTGCGTCTCGCCTTGCACATTGACGCTGTCGCCTCCGCCGTGGTTGCCCAGCATGTCGCCCAAGGCGCCGAAGGCGACCGAGCGGGCGATGGCCTTGCAGGCCAGCGCCACGTCGAGGATGAGGGCGTTGAAATCGCCACTGGCGTCGGGGTGGCGGCGGCGTTCCTCGATAAGGAACTGCGTGAGGGTGGAGCGTTGTGACAACGGCATGGGATGAACGGTCGGGAATGAGCGAAAAAGGGGGCGCCGCCGGTCAGGCCGGCTGCTCCAGGCGGGCACGCAGATCGCGCAGGCGCACGCCGGACAGGTCGGGCAGCACGCACAGGGCACCGGCAAAGTCGTGGTGGGCGGTGAAGGCGTTGGGCGTCACCACCGTGGCCAGACCGGCAGCGGTGGCGGCACGCAGGCCATTGGCCGAGTCCTCCAGGGCCAGACAGCCCTCGGGCGCCAGCCCCAGGCGCCGCAAGGTGTTGCGGTAGACCTGCGGGTGCGGTTTCTTCAAGGGCGCGGTGGAGGCGTCCTCGACCACCTCGAACCGGCGCCGCCAGTCCGCCCCCAGGGCCTGGCGCATCAGCACGGCGACGTTCGCCGGCGAGGTGGTGGTGGCGATGGCCAGGCGCACCCCGGCCACCGCCGCCTCTTCGATCAGGGCCGGTACCCCGGGCCGCAGCGTCAGGGCACCATCGCGCACGGCCTCCTCGTAGGCGGCGGTCTTGAGGGCGTGCAGGCGCTCCACCGTGGCCGCCACGCCCTGACCGTCGAGGTCGCGCAGCCCGGGCTGCACCTCGCGCCAGTGGTGCAGGATGCGTTCCTTGCCGCCCGAAACCTCGAGCAGGCGGGTGTAGTGCGGCACATCCCAGTGCCAGTCCAGGCCCTCGACGCGGAAGGCGTGGTTGAAGGCGGCCAGGTGCCACTGCTCGGTGTCGGCCAGGGTGCCATCGACGTCAAAAATCAGGGCCTGGGGCATTCGGGTCTCCTGCGCGGTCTGGAATGCCACGCTGTCCGGTCAACTATAAGCAAATGATTAACTAAGGTAAATTCACATTTTTCTCGAAAATCATTAAGCTATAGCTGAATGAAAAACGCCACCTTCCGCCAGCTCCGGGTTTTTGTGGAGGTGTCGCGGCACCTGAGTTTCGCGCGCGCCGCCGAGGTGCTGCACCTGACGCCGCCGGCGGTGACCATGCAGGTCAAGGAGTTGGAAGGCCACATCGGCCTGCCCTTGTTCGAGCGCAGCGGGCGCCAGGTCAGCCTGACCACGGCGGGGGAGTACATGCTGCTGTACGCGCGCAAGGTGTTGTCGACCCTGAAAGACGCCGAAGACGCCGCCGCCCGCCTCAAACGCCTGGAAGAAGGCACGCTGACCATCGGCATGGTGAGCACCGCCAAGTACTTCCTGCCGCGCCTGCTGGCGGAATTCCAGCAGGAACACGCGGGCATCGAAATCCGGCTGGCGGTGGGCAACCGCGCCCAGCTGCTGCAGATGCTGCACGGCAACGAGGTGGACATTGCGGTGATGGGCCAGCCCCCGAACGAGATGGCCACCCGGGCCGAACCGTTCGCGGCCCACCCGCATGTGTTCGTGGCCCCCACCGACCACCCCCTGCTCAAGGTGGGGCACCCGACGGTGGAGTCGCTGCGCCCCTACGGTTTCATCCTGCGCGAACGCGGCTCGGGCACGCGCGCGGCCATGGAAAAATTCCTGGAATCGTCGCGCATGGAGCCGCGCGTGGTGATGGAGATGTCGAGCAACGAGACCATCAAGCAGGCGGTGATGGCGGGCATGGGCATCAGCTTCCTGTCGCTACACACCATGGGTCTGGAACTGGAACACCGCCTGATCGCGACGCTGGACGTGGAAGGCTCGCCGGTGATGCGCGCCTGGAATCTGGTGCACACCCTGTCCAAACTGCTGTCACCGGCGGCGGAGGCCTTTCGCTACTTCATGCTGGAACGCGCCGAAGGCCACTTGGCGCGCAAGTACGGGCCGCTCGTGCGGCTGCCCTACCACTGATTTGTCCATGACAAATTAAATGGGGACACCGCCCCACGCCAGCGCCGTGCCGTGACGCAGCCGCCAGGCGTGCACCTGCAGGTGCACTTCACTGGCGCGGCGCAGCACGGTGACGCCGTCGGGCAGGCCGCGCCGGTGCAGGGCCACCGCCGCCCCGCCAACCCAGACCTCGACGCCGCGCGGCAGCTGCTCCACCAATTGCTGCAAGGTGTCCACCACGTCGCGGCGGGAGGCGTGGGCGCTGTAGCTCAGGGCCAGCACATCGACCTGCAACTGCTGGGCCGCCAGCACGATGTCGGCCACCGGGGTGGAGGTGCCCAGCGCCAGCCGGTGGCAGGACTCCAGGGCGAAAAAGCTTTCCGCCATGAGCAGCCCCAGCCCGTGCAGTTCGGACGGGGTGGTGGTGAGCATCACGCGCGGACGGCGCTGCAGGGTCTGGCCACTGGCGTCCACCGTGGCAATCGCCTCGCGCAGCACGGATTGCAGGGTTTCGGTGAACAGGTGCTCCTGGTACACCGACAGCTCGCCGCGCAGCCAGGCCTCGCCCACGTGCACACACAGGGGCGCGACCAGTTGCTCCACCGTGGCCCCCAGCCCGTGGCGCAGGATGTGCTGCTGCAGCGCCTGCTTGACCAAGTCGGTGCGGTTGTCGGCCATCCAGCGCAGCCAGGGGGTGTCGGGGTCACCGAGCCGGGGGGGCTGTGACGCAGGGGACAGGGCATCGCCAACGGCCGGCTCACTGCGGGCTTGCGCCAGCAAGGCCTCAAGCTGGGCGTCGTCCAGCGGCACCACCTTGCCCGGTCGGTGGCCGGCGTCCAGCAGGCGCTTGATCAGGCGCAGGCGCTGCAACTGCTGGTGCGGGTAGACGCGCTCGCCCGCGGCGTCGCGCGCGGGCGTGGGAAAGCCGTAACGCCGCTCCCAGACGCGCAAGGTGTCCTTGCCCAGGCCGGTGTCGCGCTCGACCTCGGCGATGGACCAGGTCGCATCGGGCATGGGCGCATGGGCCAGCAAGTCGGCGAAAGGGGTGTCCATGGGTGCATCCATTGTCGGCATCGGGGCGTATTGCTTGCAGGGCGCATGATTTGCACACGCCATTCGACTTTAGCATACAATGAATTTTGTCTAGGACAAATAAAGCCACACAGGAGCACCCATGAAAGTTGCCATCGTCGGCTCAGGCATTTCCGGACTCGCCGCGGCGCACCGGCTGCGCGGCCAGGCCCAGGTCACGCTGTTCGAGGCGGGCGACTACTTCGGCGGCCACACCCACACGGTGGACATCACCCTGCCCACCGCGCAAGGCCCGGTCAGCCACGGAGTGGACACCGGGTTCCTGGTGTTCAACGAGCGCACCTACCCCCAGTTGATCGCCCTGTTCGCCGAACTCGGCGTGGCCACGGCCCCGTCGGACATGTCGTTTTCGGTGCAGGTGCCGGGCAAGCGGCCGGGCCGCCGGCTGGAATGGAGCGGCAACAACCTGGCCACCGTGTTTGCGCAAAAGCGCAACCTGCTGAACCCACGCTTCCTGGGCATGCTCAGCGACCTGCTGCGCTTCAACCGCCTCTGCACCGAGCTGGCCGCGGCACAGCGCGAGGCCGACATGGTGCAGCCCCTGCACGACTTCCTGGACCAGCACCGCTTCGGCACCGCCTTCCGCGACTGGTACTTCCTGCCCATGCTGGGCTGCATCTGGAGCTGCCCGACCGACCAGATGCTGCGCTTCCCGGTGGCCACCATGATCCGCTTCTGCCACAACCACGGCCTGCTGCAGGTGAACGACCGGCCGCAGTGGCACACGGTGGTGGGCGGCGCGCGGCACTACGTGGAAAAAATCGTGGCCCAGGTGCCGGACGCCCGCCTGAACACCCCCGTGCGCCGGCTGGACCGCGACGAGGCCGGCGTCACGCTGCACACGGCGCACGGCCCCGAGCGCTTTGACCAGGTGGTGCTGGCCTGCCATTCCGACCAGGCCCTGGCCCTGCTGGGCCGCCCCACCAACGTGGAGGCCGAGGTGCTGGGCGCCATCCGCTACCAGCCCAACCGGGCGGTGCTGCACACCGACACTTCGGTGCTGCCCCTGCGCACCGCGGCCTGGGCCGCCTGGAACTACGAGCGCGCGGCCGATGCGCAGCAGGAATCCGCCCGCGTCTGCCTGCACTACCTGCTCAACCGCCTGCAGCCGCTGCCGTTCAGCCAACCGGTGGTGGAGTCGCTCAACCCGGTGCACCCGATCGACCCGGCCCAGGTGCTGGGGACGTTCGAGTACAGCCACCCGGTGTTCGACCTGGCCGCCATTGCCGCGCAGCGCCGCGTGCCCGCCTTGCAGGGCCACCTGCACACCTGGTACTGCGGCGCGTGGACAGGCTACGGCTTCCACGAAGACGGGCTGAAGTCGGGCCTGGCCGCCGCCGACCAGCTGCTGGCCCACACCGCCGGCGCCCGGAGGCAGGCCGCATGAGCGATACCCGTGGCGACCGCGGCGCCCTGGCCCAGATCGGGTTTGGCCAGGTGCGCCACACCCGGTTGCGGCCGCGCCGGCACGCTTTCGCCTACGACACCTGGTTCCTGCTGCTGCCCATGCGCCGCCTGCACGAGCCGGCGGCACTGGGCGGCCTGGCGGTGAACCGCGCCGGGGCCATCAGTTTCCACGACCGCGACCACGGCGATGGCCGCGGCCCGGAACGCGGCGGCGCGCTGGCCTGGCTGACCGAGATGCTGGCGGGCGAGGGCATTGCCGACGCCGACGGCGAGGTCTGGCTGCACACCTACCCGCGGGTGCTGGGCTACACCTTCAAGCCGGTGAGCTTTTGGTACTGCCATCGGGCCGACGGCAGCCTGCGCGCCATCGTCGCCGAAGTGAACAACACCTTCGGCGAACGCCACTGCTACCTGCTGGACCGCCCGCACTACGGCGCCGAGTTGCGCGCCGACAAATGCTTTCACGTGTCGCCGTTCTGCCGCATCAGCGGGGAGTACCGCTTCCGCTTTTTGCGCACGGTGCACGCCGGCCAGGACCGCACCGTGGTGCGGGTGGACCACGACGACGCCGACGGCCCGCTGCTGCAGACCAGCGTCAGCGGCACCCTGCACCCCATCACCCCCGCCGCGTTGCGCCGCGCGCTGTGGCGCTACCCGGCCATGACCGCCATGGTCATGGCGCGCATCCACTGGCAGGCCCTGCAACTGTGGTGGAAGCGTGTCGGCTTTCACCGCAAACCGCCTCCCCCTGAACATTTCGTGACCCGATAGCCCTGGAGTTTCACGCATGAACACCTTCACCGCCACCGCCCCCACTTCGGTGCAACTGCCGGCCCAGACGCCGGCCGCCGCGCGCACCGTGTTCCAACTGTTGCAGCGCCTGCGCCACGGCTCGCTCACCGTGCAACTGCCCGACGGCAGCGTGCAGACGCTGGGCGACGGCCAGGGCCTGCACGCCACCCTCCACCTGCACAACTGGAACGTGTGCGGCGCGGCGCTCAAGTCGGGCGACATCGGTTTTGCCGAAAGCTACATCGCCGGCGACTGGACCACACCCCACCTGGACGACCTGATGCGCCTGTTTCTGGCCAACCGCCAGGCGCTGGAAGACGTGATCCACGGCTCCTGGGCCGGGCGCCTGCTGTACCGAGTGCGCCACCTGTTGCACCGCAACACCCGCCGCAACAGCCGCAAGAACATCCACGCCCACTACGACCTGGGCAACGCCTTCTACCGTCTGTGGCTGGACGGGACGATGAACTACTCGTCCGCCCTGTTTGAAGGCGGCCACGAACAGCCCATGGCCGACGCCCAACACGCCAAGGTGCGGCGCGCGCTGCGCATGGCCGGCGTGCGGCCCGGCGACCGGGTGCTGGAGATCGGCTGCGGCTGGGGCGCGCTGGCCGAAAAAGGCACGGTGGAATTCGGCGCCCACGTCACCGGCGTCACCCTGTCCACCGAGCAACTGGCCTGGGCCCAGCAACGCCTGGCCGCGCTGGGCCAGACCGAGCGCGCCGACCTGCGCCTGCAGGACTACCGCGACATCGCCGACGGGCCGTTCGACGCCATCTGCTCGATAGAAATGGTGGAGGCGGTGGGCCGCGAATACTGGCCCACCTACTTTGGCCGGGTGGCGCAGCTGCTCAAACCCGGTGGCCGAGCCTGCATCCAGAGCATCGTGATCCAGGACCGGCTGTTCGACCGCTACATCCGCTCCACTGACTTCATCCAGCAGTACATCTTCCCCGGTGGCTGCCTGCCCTGCCCGCGCGAATTCCGGCGTGAGGCCGAAGCCGCCGGCCTGCGGGTGGTGGACGAATTCGCCTTCGGCGCCGACTACGCCGAAACCTGCCGCCGCTGGCGCGAGGACTTTCTGGCGCGCCGCGACGAGGTGCTGGCGCTGGGCTTCGACGAGCGCTTCCTGCGCATCTGGGAGTTCTACCTGGCCTACTGCGAAGCCGGCTTTGCCACGGGAGACATCGATGTCGTGCAATACACCCTGGCCAAGTGAGCGCCCGCTGACCGGCTGGCTACGCCGGGCGCTGTTGGGGGCCGTGCTGACCAGTGCGGCGGCTGGTACGGCTCCGGCCTGGGCCAATGCGCCGGGGAACGGTGCGGCCGCCTCGGCGCCTGCAATGGCAGCCGCAACGGTTTCGGCTGTGGGGTCGGTGCCATCGGCTGCATCGCCTGCAGCACCCGCGCAACTGGCCGGCAGCCGCCTCCAGGGCGAGGCCACGCTGCGCTTTTTCGGCCTGCGCGTCTACCACGCGCGGCTATGGACCCGGCCCGACTTCCAGCCCGAACGTTTCTTGGAACAGCCGGTGGTGCTGGAGCTGGAGTACCTGCGCGACCTCAAGGGCGGCGCCATCGCCGAACGCTCGGTGCAGGAAATGCGCCGCGCCGGCGGCTTCAACGAGGCCCAGGCCGAGCGCTGGCTGGCGGAGATGCGACGCATCTTCCCCGATGTGAAAAATGGCGACCGCCTGACCGGCCTGCACGAGCCGGGCGTGGGCGCGCGCTTCTGGCACAACGGCCAGCCGGTGGGCGCGGTGGCCGATCCGGCATTTGGCCGGCTGTTCTTCGGCATCTGGCTGGCGCCCAGCACTTCGGAACCTGCGATGCGCCTGGCCCTGTTGGGCCAGACTACCAACCGCTGACATCCCATGACCCGCCCCAGCCCGCCACCGGCCACCCCCAGCGCGGCACGGCCCGCCACCGACGGGGCCGCCGCCCCCATGGGCGTGCGCGAGGGCTGGCGTTATGGGCTATTGGGCCTGCCACTGGCCTTCGTGGCACTGCCCCTGTACGTGCACCTGCCCAACGTGTACGCGCAGCAGTTTGGCGTGCCGCTGGCCACGCTGGGCTTGGTGCTGCTGCTGGCGCGCCTGTTCGACGCGGTGACCGACCCCTGGCTGGGCCGCCTGAGCGACCGGTTGTTTGCGCGTTCGCACCGCTGGGTGTTGGGCGTGGGCGCGGGCAGCGCCCTGGTGTTGCTGGCGGGCATGGTCGCGCTGTTCTTCCCGCCGTGGGACACGGCCCGTGCCGCGCAGGTGGCGCTGGGCCTGTTCGTCGGGCTGCTGGTCACCACCGCCGCCTACAGCCAGCTGGCGATTGCCCACCAGTCGTGGGGCGCGCGGCTGGGCGGCAACGAGGTGCAGCGCGCCCGCATCGTCGCCTGGCGCGAAGGCGCGGGGCTGGTGGGCGTGGTGCTGGCCTCGGTGCTGCCCAGTTGGTTGGGTTGGGGCGGCTGGGTCACGGCGTTTGGCTTGGCGCTGGCGCTGGGCTGGCTGGCCTGGTGCCGCGCGGTGCCACCGACCACACAGAACGCCCCCGATGTCTGCCACAGCGGCAAGGACACACGAACGGCCAATGCCAAAGCCTCCCGCGCAGGCTGGCACGACATGCTGCACCCTTGGCGCCATGCCCCGTTCCGGCGCTTGCTGGCGGTGTTCGTGCTGAGCGGCCTGGCCAGCGCCATGCCCGCCACGCTGGTGCTGTTCTTCATCCAGGACCGGTTGGCCGCCCCGGCCCAGGAGCCGCTGTTCCTGGCGACCTATTTCTTCGGCGCGGCCGCGTCGTTGCCCATGTGGATGCGCGTCGTCGGCCGCGTGGGCCTGGCGCGCACTTGGCTGGTGGGCATGGGCCTGTCGGTGGCGGTGTTCGTCTGGGCCGCCACCCTGTCCACCGGCGACGTGTGGGGCTTCTGGTGGGTGTGCGCCCTGTCGGGCCTGGCGCTGGGCACCGACCTGGCCCTGCCCGGCGCGCTGCTGGCCGGGGTCATCGGCGCCCAGGGCGACCGGGGCCGGCGCGAGGGTGCCTACTTCGGCTGGTGGAACCTGGCGGCCAAGCTCAACCTGGCGCTGGCCGCTGGCCTGGTCCTTCCCCTGCTGGGCTGGCTGGGCTACCAGCCGGGCCAGCCCAACGCCAACGGCCTGTTTGCGCTCACCATGGCCTACGCCGTGCTGCCCTGCGCCATCAAGCTGCTGGCGGCGGCCAGCCTGTACTGGCATTTTGTGCGCCCCGCCGCGGCGGGGCCGGCACCGTCCCTTGCGCCTCAGGAGGCCCCATGAACCCGCTTCACCACCCCACCCCCATGCGCCCGGCGCCCCAGTCGACCCAGCACGCCCGCCCACCGTTGTGCCGCAGGCTGCTCACCGGGCTGGCCGCCCTCACCCTGGGGGCCGGTACCCTGCTCGGCCTGAGCGGCTGCGCCAGCCAGGACATCCAGCAATACGCCGCCGAAAAACCCGTGCTGGACCTGGCCGAATACTTCAACGGCAAGGTGATCGCCCACGGCGTGTTCCAGGACCGCAGCGGCCAGGTGGTGCGCCGCTTCGTGGTGGACATGCAAGGCACCTGGAACGGCAACCAGGGCGTGCTGGACGAACATTTCACCTACGCCGACGGCAGCAAGGACCGCCGCGTCTGGCGCCTGACCAAGCACGCCGACGGGCGCTACAGCGGCACCGCCGACGACGTGGTGGGCCCGGCCAGCGGGCAGGCGGTGGGCAACGCCTTCTACTGGACCTACACCCTGCGCCTGCCGGTGGGCGGCAAGACCTACGACGTGCGCTTCGACGACTGGATGTACCTGGTGGACGAGCGCGTGATGCTCAACCGCGCCACCATGAGCAAGTTCGGCGTGCGGCTGGGCGAGGTGACGCTGTCGTTCCAGAAAGTCGGCCCATGATCCTGAACCCCCCGATCCGCGACTGGCGCGGCCGGCGCGTCTGGCTGGTGGGCGCGTCCACCGGCATCGGCCGCGCGCTGGCGGACAAGCTGCACGGCCTGGGCGCCACCGTCATCGTGTCAGCCCGCAAAGCCGCAGAGCTGAATGCGTTCGTGGCCGAGCACCCCGGCAGTCTGGCCCTGCCGCTGGACGTGACCGACGCCACCGCCGTGCAAGCCGCCGCCGCATCGGCATTGCAAGGCGGCCCGCTGGACTTGGTGTGCTACTGCGCCGGCCACTACCAGGCCATGCGCGCCACCGCCATAGACCTGGACGACCTGCTGCGCCACCAGCGCATCAACACCGAAGGCGCGCTGCACCTGCTGCACGCCGTCACGCCCGCGCTGCTGGCGCGCGGCCAGGGCCACCTCAGCCTCGTCAGCAGCGTGGCCGGCTTCCGGGGCTTGCCGCAGAGCCTGGCCTACGGCCCCACCAAAGCCGCGCTCATCCACCTGGCCGAGGCGCTGTACCTCGACCTGCACCCCCACGGTCTGGGGGTGAGCGTGATCAACCCCGGCTTTGTGGCCACGCCGCTGACCGCGCAAAACACCTTCGCCATGCCGGCGCTCATCACCCCGGCGCAGGCGGCCGACGCCATCGTGGCCGGCTGGGCGCAGGGCGCGTTCGACATCCACTTCCCCAAACGCTTCACCCGGGTGATGAAGCTGCTGCGGCTGCTGCCCTACCGGCTGTACTTCCCCCTGGTGCGCCGCGCCACCGGCCTGTGAACGCCCCCGCCATGACCGCCCCCGCACCCATTTCGGTCACGGACACCCCGCAAGCCCTGGACCGCCTGGTGCAGGCCTTCGAGGGCCTGTCGCCCGACAACCTGCCGGCCCTGGTGGCCCTTTACGCCGCCAACGCCCGCTTCAAAGACCCGTTCAACGACGTGCAGGGCCAGGCCGCCATCGAGGCCATCTTCCGCCACATGTTCACCGCGCTGCACGGGCCGCGCTTCGTCGTCACCGAACGGGTGCAGCAAGGCCAGCAGGTGTTCCTGACCTGGGATTTCTGCTTCCGCTTCCGCCGTTTCGACACCGTGACCCCACAAACCGTGCGCGGCGCCAGCCACCTGGTGTTCGACGACCAGGGCCAGGTCACGCTGCACCGCGACTACTGGGACGCGGCCGAGGAGCTGTACGAAAAGCTGCCGCTGGTGGGCGGCCTGATGCGCTGGCTCAAGCGCCGCGCCAACACCTGAACCCGCGATGAGCTACCGGGTGGTCTGGTTCAAGCGCGACCTGCGGGTGCACGACCACGCCCCGCTGGCCGACGCCGCCCGCCAAGGGCCGGTGCTGTGCCTGTACGTGGTGGAACCCAGCCTGTGGGCACAACCCGACGCGGCCACCCAGCACTACCGCTTCATCGCCGAATCGCTGGCCGACCTGGACCGCGAGTTGCGCGCCCGGGACAGCCGGCTGCACCTGGCCGTGGGCGAGGTGGTGGAGGTGCTGGACCGGCTGCACCACCAGGCCCCGTTCGCCGCCCTGCACGCCCACGAGGAAACCGGCAACGCCCACACCCACGCGCGCGACCGGGCGGTGGCCCGCTGGTGCCGCGAACGCGGCGTGGCCTGGCGCGAATGGCCGCAATTCGGCGTGGTGCGTGGCCTGCGCGACCGCCGGCTGTGGCAGCCCCGCTGGGAGGCCTTGATGGCCCAGCCGCAGCTGGCCGCGCCCGAACGCCTCGTGCCGGTGGACACGGGCGGCGAGCCGGCGCAGCCCCTGGCGTCTGACCTCCCCTACACAGGTGGACCGCCCCTCTGCCAGATTCCTGGCGGTCCGTTTAGTCTGCACCCTCGCCCTTGGTCCGCCACCGCCCTGCCCAGCGCCCCAGCCCTGGGTTTGCCCCCCTGGGAAGCGCCCCAGCGCCAGCGCGGCGGCCGCGCCCGGGGCCTGGCGGTGCTGGACGATTTCCTGAGCGACCGCAGCGCCCGCTACCGGGGTGGCATTTCTTCGCCCCTGAGCGCGCCCGACGCCTGCTCGCGCCTGTCAGCCCACCTGGCCTACGGCAACCTGGGCCTGCGCGAGGTGGTGCAGGCCACCCGCGCCACGCGCCGCGCCCTGCCGCCCGAAGCGGCGCGCCAAAAGCAAGGCCTGCAGGCCTTCCACAGTCGGCTGTACTGGCACTGCCACTTCATCCAGAAGTTGGAGAGCGAACCCGAACTGGAGTGGCGCAACCTGCACCGCGGCTACGACGGCCTGCGCGAGGCCGACTGGAACCCCGCCCATTTCGACGCGCTGACCCAAGGCCGCACCGGCTGGCCCATGGTGGATGCCTGCGTGGCCATGCTGCGCGCCACCGGCTGGCTCAACTTCCGCATGCGGGCCATGCTGGTGTCGGTGGCGGCCTACCCGCTGTGGTTGCACTGGCGCGAGGTGGGCCACTGGCTGGCGCGCGAGTTCCTCGACTACGAACCCGGCATCCACTGGCCGCAGGTGCAGATGCAATCGGGCACCACCGGCATCAACGCCACCCGGGTGTACAACCCGGTGAAGCAGGCGCTGGACCACGACCCGCACGGCCACTTCGTGCGGCGCTGGCTGCCCGCACTGCGCCGCGTGCCCGACAGCTGGCTGTTCGAGCCCTGGCGCATGCCGCCCGACCTGCAGGCCCGCTGCGGCGTGCGGGTGGGCGACGACATCCCTGTGCCCCCGGTGGACCTGGCCACCGCCCTGCGCCAGGCCAAAGACCGGCTGCACGCCCTGCGCCGCCAACCCGCCGTGAAAGCGGCCCAGGCCGCCGTGGTGGACAAGCACGGCTCGCGCCGGGGCATGCCCGGCGGCGGCCGCAACGCCCGGGGGGAAGAACGGCCCGCCCCCAAGGCCCGGCGCGGCCCCACCAGCGCGCCATCCGGAACCACGGCGGGCCAGCTCTCCCTCGACTTCTGAACACCCCCACCCATGAAAATGCGCAAAAAATCCGACCTGCCGCAGAAAACCTGCGCGGCCTGCGGCCTGCCTTTCACCTGGCGGCGCAAGTGGGCCCGCGATTGGGAACAGGTCAAATACTGCTCCGACCGCTGCCGCAGCGCCGGGGGCCCGCGCCGCCCATGAACGGCCCCGCCCCGTCAGACACGCGCGGCAGCGCCCCGGCCGCCGGCGGCGTCATCCACTGGTTCCGGCAAGACCTGCGCCTGGGCAACCACCCTGCTTTGCACCAATCGCTGGCCCGCGCGCGCCAGCGCGGCGTGTGGTGGCTGCCGGTGTTCGTGTACGACACCGGCCAAACAGGTCCGTCGCCCTGGGGCTTCGAGCGCATGGGGCCGCACCGCCGCGCCTGGTGGCAGGCCACGGTGGACGCGCTGGCCGCCCAACTGCAAGCCCAAGGCCACCGCCTGCTGACCCTGAGTGGCCCGCCCTCCCAGGCGCTGACCGAACTGGTCCAACACCTGCAAACCGCTGCAGCGCAAGAAGCGGCCCCCAGCACTGGCCCCGCGCCCACCATCGAACTCTGGTGCGAAGACCTGCCCGCCCCCGAGGAAGAAGACGCCGTCGCCGCTTTGCGCCACCACGGCCTGACCGTGCACACCGTCTGGCAGAGCACCCTGCTGGACCTGGACGACCTGCCCTTTGCCCCAGCCCAGGTGCCCGACACCTTCACCCAGTTCCGGCAAGCGGTAGAACGCGCCGGGGTGCCCACCGCCCCGCCGCCGCTGGGCACCCCCACCGCGTGGCCCGCGCCCGCGCCCGACACGGTCCACACCCGCGCCACGCCAGCGCCCGACGCGGCCGTCCAGCGCTGGTGGCACGGCCCCGCCCCGGCCGCCGACACGCGCAGCAGCTTCCCCGCCCACGGCCTCAACGCCCAGGCCGGCGAAGCCGGCGCCCTGGCGCACCTGGCCCAGTACCACGCCCGGCGGATGCCCCACCGCTACAAAGCCACCCGCAACCACCTGCACGGTGTCGACGCCTCCAGCAAGTGGTCGCCGTGGCTGGCCACCGGCGCGCTCTCGCCGCGCCAGGCGATGGCCGCCGTGCGCCGGTTTGAAGCCGAACACGGCGCCAACGACGGCAGCCACTGGCTCTGGTTCGAACTGTTGTGGCGCGACCATTTTCGGCTGCTCCACCTCAAGCACGGCCGCGCGCTGTACCGCGCCCGGGGCCTGGGCAAAGCCCCACCGCCCCCGCACGACCCCGCCGCTTTCCAGCGCTGGTGCACCGGCACCACCGGCAAAGCGCTGGTGGACGCCGGCATGCGCGAACTGGCCGCCACCGGCTGGCTGGGCAACCGCCTGCGCCAGATCGTCGCCAGTTACCTGGTTCACGACCTGCAGGGCGATTGGCGTGCGGGCGCTGCGTGGTTCGAGGCCCAGCTCATCGACCACGACGTGTTCAGCAACCACGGCAACTGGCTCTACATCGCCGGGCGTGGCACCGACCCGCGCGGCGGCCGCCGCTTCAACCCAGTGAAACAAACCCTGGAGCACGACCCCGACGGCGACCACCGGCGCCGCTGGGGCACCCTGCCATGAACGCCCTCGAGCCCACCGCCCCACCCACCACCGCAGCGCCGGTGCCGTTCACACTGCGCCTGGTGCTGGGCGACCAGCTCAACCCACTGCACCCCTGGTTCCGCGAGGTGCAACCCGACGTGGTGTACCTGCTGATGGAGGTGCGCGCCGAGACCGATTACGTCGTCCACCACGCGCAAAAGGTGCTGGGCATTTTTGCGGCCATGCGCGACTTCGCCCGCCAGCTCAAGGCCGCCGGTCACCGCGTACGCTACGTCGCGCTGGACGACCCGAGCAACCGCCAGTCCATCCCCGCCAACCTGAGCGCCCTGCTGGCCCACTACCGGGCCCGCGCCGTGCAGTACCAGGCGCCCGATGAATACCGGCTGGACCAGGCCCTGGCCGCATGGGCCGCCACCGCCCCGGTGTCGGTGGAAAAGGTGGACAGCGACCACTTCTACACCCCCCGCGACGCGGTGCAGCACCAGTTCCAGGGCAAGCGCCAGTGGCTGATGGAGAGCTTCTACCGCCAGCAGCGCCGCCTGCACGGCGTGCTGATGACCGCCGACGGCCAACCCGAAGGCGGCCAGTGGAACTACGACGCCGACAACCGCCGCCCCTGGCCCGGCATCCCCGCCGCGCCGCCCGACACCCGCCCCCGCCACGACCACAGCGCCCTCTGGCGCACCATCCAAAGCGCAGGCGTACAAACCCTGGGCAACCCCCAGGCCGACGCCTTTCGCTGGCCGCTGAACCGCGCCGAGGCGCTGCAACAGCTCGACCATTTCATCGCCGATGCCCTGCCCCACTTCGGCGACTACCAGGACGCCCTCACCCACCGCCACTGGCACCTGTTCCATTCGCTGCTGTCGTTCGCGCTCAACGTGAAAATGCTGCGCCCGCAGGAGGTGGTGGCGCGCGCCGAACAGGCCTGGCGCGACGGCGCCGCCCCGCTGCACGCGGTGGAAGGCTTCATCCGGCAGATTCTGGGTTGGCGCGAGTACGTGCGCGGCGTCTACTGGGCGCAGATGCCCGGCTACACCGAGGCCAACGCGCTGGGCCACCAGCGCCCCCTGCCCGACTGGTTCTGGACCGGCCAGACCCGCATGGCCTGCCTGGCCCAGGCCATCGGCCAGTCGCTGGAACACGCTTACGCCCACCACATCCAGCGCCTCATGGTGGTGGGCAATTTCGCCCTGCTGGCCGGGCTGGACCCGGCCGAAGTGCACCACTGGTACCTGGGCATCTACATCGACGCCTTTGAGTGGGTGGAAGCCCCCAACACCCTGGGCATGAGCCAGTTTGCCGACGGCGGCCGCCTGGCCACCAAACCCTACGTCAGCAGCGCAGCCTACCTCGACCGCATGGGCGACCACTGCGCCGGCTGCCACTACGACAAAAAGGGCAAGACCGGCGAGCGGGCTTGCCCTTTCAATGCCTTGTACTGGGACTTTTTCGAGCGCCAGCGCGACCGGCTGGGGCGCAACGCCCGGCTGGGCATGGTCTACCGCCAGCTGGACAAAATGGCCCCAGACACGCGTGCCGGCCTGCGCACGCAGGCCGAGGTCACGCTGAGCCGGCTGGACCGGCTCTGAGCCCCCACTCCGGCGCGGCACCCGGCCGCACCGTCAAGTTCAGGCGGCGCGCCAGAAGATGTAGTCGGCTTGGTACTTCACGATCTGGTTGGCCCCCACGTTGCTGGCGCCACAGGCACTGGTCGGCGCCACGCCGCCCTGGGTGGCCACGCGTTGGATGTAGCTCACCCCTTCCATGGCGCCCTTGCCGGTGGCCGGGTTGGCCTTGACCAGCTGCAGCGGGATGCTGCCGGCAGCGCCCGGCGCCACGGCCAGCTGGGTGGCGGTCACTTTGGAGCCGTCGTTGGCCTCCCAGGTGGCCGGCGGGCCATAGTACTTGCCCACCTGCTTGCCGGCGCGGTCCAGCAGCTTGGCATCGGGTCCGGCAAACACCCACTCGAACTGGCCGGCCATGTCTTTCTTGGCGCGGCACTGGTAGGTGATCTCGCCCACGCCCACGGTCTCCATGTAGACCTTGTGGCCGGCAGGCACCTGCACCGCGGCGGGCAGGGCGTCTTGCTTGAAAGCCGGGGCGGCCGCCATCTGGCTAGCACAGGCGGTCAGGGTCAGCACGGCCACACCGGCCAGGATCGTCACAGCACGCATGGAATCTCTCCTCAAAGAAGGTTGAACACACCGGACGCAGCCCAACGCCTGCCCGATACCAGTGGTACGCAGGCTCTGCGGCGCTGGATGCAGCGCGGCACAAAAAAATTTCGCCACAGCGCAACGCCACCCACCCTTGCATCTGTTGCACACGGGGCTGCGTACTGACTTGAAGCGCCCTGACTATGCAGGACAATGGGGGCATGAGCCCAACCGACACCGACCACCAACTCATGGCACTGCTGGATCGCGTCGCCACCGGCGACGAAACCGCCCTCAAAGCCCTGTACGACCTGGCTTCGTCCAAGTTGTACGGGGTGGCCATGCGCGTGCTGGGCAAAGCCGAATGGGCCGAAGACGCCCTGCAGGACAGCTTCCTCTACATCTGGCGCGCCGCGGCCGACTACCGCGCCAGCCTCAGCCCGCCCATGGCCTGGATGGGCCTGATCGTGCGCAGCCGCGCCCTGGACCTGCGCCGCCGCCAGCAGGCCGAACGCATCCCGCAAACCCAGGAACTCGACGAGGTGCTGGCCGACCAGCTCGCCAGCGACGACCCCGGACCCCAGCACACCTACCTGGCCGGCCAGCAGGCCCAGGCCCTGCACCACTGCCTGCGCCAGCTGGAACACAAGCAGCGCCAGGTGGTCACCCTGGCCTACCTGCAAGACCTCAGCCACAGCGAACTGGCCGAACAATTGCGGCTGCCGCTGGGCACCGTGAAAAGCTGGATCCGCCGGGGCCTGGACAAGCTGCGCGGCTGCATGGCCCCCTTCGCCTGACAGAGAGAGGCGACACGATGAACCTACACCTCCACCCCGAATTGCTGCAACGCCTGGCCTCGGCCCACGCGCTGGGCACCCTGCGCGGCGGCGCCCGCCGCCGCTTCGAGCAGATCGCCCGCCAGCGCCCCGAGGTCCGCGCCGCCGCACTGGCCTGGCAGGCCCGCGTGGCCGGCCTGACCGAATTGCAAGCCCCCCTCACCCCCGACCCGGCGGTGTGGCTGCGCATCCAGAACCTGGTGGCCGCCGACCGCGAACGGGCCGCGCTG
>NZ_NWMV01000025.1:0-286 GCF_002837145.1 Macromonas nakdongensis
CGGCGCTGTTGCCGCGGCCGTCGGCCCCGTGGCACGAGGCGCAGTGCCGCTGGTACAGGGCGCCCCCCCGCTCCAGGCTGTGGGCGGCAAAGGCGGTGGGGGAGCGGTGGAAACTGGTGGGCACCGCCGGCGCCCACAGCAGGTGCGTGGGGGGCCAGGGTGCCCACCCCAGGGCCAGGCCCGCCAGCGCCAACACCGGCCAGCGGCCCCGGCGCCACCGCCACGCCAGGGCAGCGGCCAGCGCCACACCCAGCGCCGTGGCCAGGCACAGCACCACCGCCCGGGC
>NZ_NWMV01000025.1:310-23385 GCF_002837145.1 Macromonas nakdongensis
TGGCCCTGGTCATCGACCCCGCCCAGCCACCCGACCACCGCCAAGGCGGCCTGCTGCAGCGAATGGAACAGCCACAGCAGGGCGTTCACGCCTTCGGGCGGCACCGTCCAAGCCCCCATGCCGTCACCAACTGGCGTCCAGCCCCAACAAGGCCAGGGCCTGGTGGCGCAGCTCGGCCAGGCGCGGGTCGCCCCGGTGGCGCGGGTAAGGCAAGTCGTTCACCAGCACCTGTTTGACGCGCGCCGGGCGTTCGGTGAACACCACCACGCGCTGGGCCATGAACAGGGCCTCCTCCACGTCGTGCGTCACCAGCAGCGCCGAGAAGCGCTGGCGCTGCCACAGGTCCACCAGCTCGGTCTGCATGGTCAAGCGGGTGAGCGAATCCAGCTTGCCCAGGGGTTCGTCCAGCACCAAGAGGCTGGGGTCGTTCACCAGGGCGCGGGCCAGGGCCACGCGCTGCGCCATGCCGCCCGACAGTTGGTGCGGGAAGGACTTGGCGAAGGCCGACAGACCCACCAGCCGCAGCGCCTCGTCCACCCGGTGGCGCTGGGTGTTCAGCAGCCCACGCGCTTGCAGGCCCAGGGCCACGTTGTCCCACACGGTGCGCCAGGGGAACAGGGTCGGGTCCTGGAACACCACGATGCGCGACGGGTCGGGCTGGGTGATCGGTTCCCCGTCGTGCAGCAGGGTGCCGGTGGTCGCGGGTTCCAGCCCGGCCACCAGGCGCAGCAGGGTGGACTTCCCGCAGCCGCTGGGGCCCAGCAGGGCCACGAACTCACCGGGCTGGATTTGCAGGTCGAGTTCGTCGATCACCTGCAGGGCGCCGTTGGGGCCGTCGAACCAGTGCCCGACGTTGCGCACCTCGATGTGCGCGCCGGTGGCGGCTGGGGGGCGGCCGGTCTGGGCCGCCACGGAGGTTTCAGGCGTCACGGGGCTCACCATTTCACGGTTCCTTTCTGCCACGACAACAAGCGGTCACGCAGCAAAAACAGCAGCGTGATGACCCCGGAGAACAGCACCGCCATCACCAGCAAGGCGCCGTACATGTTGGGGTAGCTGGCCCAGCCTTGGGCCCAGGTCAGGTACCAGCCCAGGCCGGACTTGACGCCCAGCATCTCGGCCACCACCAGGGTGGAAAACGCCGCCCCCAGGCCCATGAAAAGGCCCACGAACACCTGCGGCAGCGCCGCCGGAATGGCCACCCGCAGCACCAGGAACCAGGGCGAGGCGCCCAGGGTGCGGGCCACGTCGTAGTAGTGCTTGTTCACGTTGGCCACGCCCGACCAGGTCAGGATGGCCACCGGGAAAGCCGTGCCCAAGGCGATCAAAAAGATCGCGGTGGACCAGCTGGAGGGAAAGAAATAGAAGGAGATGGGCAGCAAGGCGGTGGTGGGCACCGGCCCCAGCACACGCAGCACCGGGTGCACCCAGTAGCTGGCCAGCCTGGACCAGCCGATCAGCACCCCCACCACAAAGCCGCTGACGGCGCCAAAGGCGATGCCCACCAGCAGCAGTTTGACCGAGTTGTAGGCGCTGTCGAGCAGGCGCGCCCAATCGGACACGTAGACCTCGATCAGGCTTTGCGGCGGCGCGAAAAACGGCGCGGGCAGCGTGCCGGTTTTGGCGGTCAGCGCCTGCCACACGCCCAGGCCCAGGCCGATGGCCACCAGCCAAGGACCCGCAGACCGGACACGGTTGCGCAGTGCACCCACCGGGCCGGGCAGCACCGACAGCGCCAGCAGCAGCAGGGCCACGCCCCAGGCCAGCCAGCCGAACTCGTCGGTGTAGGCCCAGTCGCTGAAGCCCACTTGCAGGTTGGGCCAGTGCTGGGTCAGGGTGGCCAGGCCGCCCCAGGCCAGCGCGGCCAGCAGGCCGGTGAACCACAGCGGGGCGGTGGGTCGGCGCACGGGAGCAGCGGTCTCGGGCCGCGCGGGCGCATCCGGGCGATCTGCCAAGGCCACGGCCCAGGGCGCGGCCTCGGCCACATCCAGGCCAACGCCCGGCCGCCAGGTGGTGTCGATGGAACTCATGGGATTCTCCTCGTCCGGGTGGGTCAGGCCAGCACGTCCACCACGACGTGCTTGGCAAAGCGCACCGGGTCGGTGCTGGGTTTGAGCACGTTCACCAGCTTGAAGTCGCGGGCGTAGAACTCCACCTCCTTGGTCAAGGCCGCGCCGTGCGGGTGGCTGCGGTGGGTCAGGGTGCCCAACACGTAGCGCACATCGTCCAGCGAGGCCTTGGTGTACGGCTGGTAAATCTTGGCGGTCTCGTTCGGGTTGTCGGCCACGAACACCGAGGCTTCGTTGATGGCGCGCACCAGCGAAGCCACCAGCGGACGGTCGCTCTTCAGCAACTTGCCGCCGGCGCCCACCACGCAGCAGGTTTTGGCCGCGTACTCGCCCGACAGGTTGGTGGCCAGGTCCACGATGCCCTTGGTGCGGCGTTCGATGAAGAGCAGGTTGGGGTCGCTGTCGGCGATGGCGTGGGCCTCGCCCTTTTCCAGCGCCAGGCCCAGCATGTCCGCCGGGAACTGGCGCCAGTTGACGTCGCGTTCGGGGTCCAGGCCGGCCTTGGTGATCAGCACCGAGAAGAAGTTTTTGCCCGGGCTGTTCAAGTCCGAGACGGCGATGGTTTTGCCCTTGAGGGCCTTGAGCGAGGTGGTGCCGGCCGGCGCGTAGCCCACCAGCCGCACACAACCGCCGTGGCTGGAACCCACCAGCTTCACGTCCAGCCCAGCTTCCAGCGGCTTGATCCAGCGGTGCATCATGCCCAGCGCCGCATCGGCCTTGCCGGTGGCGATGGTTTCGAGCAACTGGTCGGTGGACCCGGCGAAGTTGACCAGCTCGACCTGCAGGCCGTGCTTTTCAAAAATGCCGCGCTGCAGGGCCACCGGGGCGGCCGACAGGCAAATTGCGTTGGCGTTCCAGGCCAGCTTGAGCGGGCGCAAGGGCTGCGCCGCCAGCACCTGGTGGCCGATGGCGCCCGAGGCGCCAGCGACGGTGGCGGCGCCCGCGGCGCGCAGCCAGTCGCGGCGGGACCAGGCGGGGTTCAGTGGGGAGGTGGTGGACATGGACGTTCTCCTGAAAAAAGAAAGATGGCGGGACAAACGGGCAGATACCGATGCGCTGACCGCGATTGCACCCAAATTCCCCATGTTTGTGAAAGAACAAAAACGGGCATCGATATGCGAAAGTGTTCCCCCCGCTGGGCGGCCATCTGCGGTGCAATCACCACCATCCCGTGACCACGCCCACACCACCATGAGCCCACCTCTCCATCCCCAACGCCTGCGCAACTTCGTGCAAGCCCTGGCCCAACTCCTGTCGCAACCGCGCGAGGAAGCCGATGTGCTGGCCGCCGCGCAGCCCCTGCTGACCGAACTGGTGAGCCACGACGACTGGCTGCCTGAAGCCTTCGCCCAGCCCCACCCCGAGCGTTACCAGCAGTACCTGCTGTACGCCGACCCGCTGGAGCGCTTCTCCGTGGTCAGTTTCGTCTGGGGCCCCGGCCAGTCCACCCCCATCCACGACCACACCGTGTGGGGCCTGATCGGTCTGCTGCGCGGGTCCGAGGTCTCGCAACATTTCGTGCGCGACGGCCAAGGCCACTGGGTACCGCACGGCGCCCCGCACACCCTGCGCCCCGGCGAGGTCGAGGCCGTGTCGCCCCGCCTCGGCGATGTGCACCGCGTCAGCAACCCGCTGGCCGACCGGCCCTCGATCAGCATCCACGTCTACGGCGCCAACATCGGCGCGGTGCAGCGCGCCGTCTACAGGGAGGACGGCGGCCGCCAACCCTTCGTCTCCGGCTACAGCAACACCGTGCTGCCCAACCTGTGGGACCGCTCCGCCGAACTCAACGCCCAGCTGCGCACGGGCAGCCCTTCCTGAACCTCCAATCCACCCACCCCATGACCCTGCCCCAAACCACCTACCACGACGTGCGCCAAGCCCTGCTGGCCAAGGAAGAAATCGCGCTGATCGACGTGCGCGAGGAAGACCCCTACGCCCAGGGCCACCCCCTGTTCGCCGCCAACCTGCCCGCTGGGCGGCTGGAGCTGGACGCCTGGAACCGCATCCCGCGCCGCCACACCCGCGTGGTGGTGTACGACAACGGCGAAGGCCTGGCCGAGCCCGCGGCGCGCACCCTGCAAGCCCTGGGCTACACCCAGGTCTCGCTGCTGGCCGGTGGCCTGTCGGGCTGGCGCGACGCCGGCGGCGAGCTGTTCATCGACGTGAACGTGCCCAGCAAGGCCTTCGGCGAACTGGTGGAAGCGCAACGCCACACCCCCTCGCTGTCGGCGCAGGAGGTGCAGGCCCTGATCCAGCGCCAGGCCGACGTGGTGGTGCTCGACGCCCGCCGCTTCGACGAGTACCAGACCATGAGCATCCCCAGCGCCACCAGCGTGCCCGGGGCCGAGCTGGTGCTGCGCGCGCGCAGCCTGGCGCCCAGCCCGGCCACGCAGATCGTGGTCAACTGCGCCGGCCGCACCCGCAGCATCATCGGCACCCAGTCGCTGGTGAACGCGGGCATTCCCAACCCGGTGGCGGCGCTGCGCAACGGCACCATCGGCTGGACCCTGGCCGGCCAGGCGCTGGACCACGGCGCCAGCCGCCAGCCCGGGGCCGTGGCCGAGGCCGAGCGCGCCGAAGCCGCCCAGCGCGCCCGCAGCGTGGCCGACCGCGCCGGCGTGCGCCGCGCCAGCCTGGCCGACCTGGACCGCTTCCAACACGAAGCCGACCGGCGCACCACCTACCGGGTGGACGTGCGCACCCCCGAGGCATACGCCGCCGGCCACCTGCCGGGTTTTCGCAACACCCCCGGTGGCCAACTGGTGCAGGAAACCGACCACACCGCGGCCGTGCGCGGCGCCCGCTTCGTGCTGTTGGACGACGACGGGGTGCGCGCCAACATGAGCGCGTCCTGGCTGGCCCAAATGGGTTGGGAGGTGTGGGTACTAGACGGTGTGGGCACCGACGCCTTCACCGAAACGGGCAACCCCGCAGCCCCGGTGCCCGAGCCGGTGGGTGAGGTGCGCTGGGTCGGCCCCGCCACCCTGGCGCAATGGCTGGACACCGGACCCGCGGGCCACACCGCCGTGCTGGACCTGACCACCAGCGCCAATTACGTCAAGCGCCACATCCCGGGCGCACATTTTGTGCTGCGCTCGCAGCTGGCGACAGCCCTGCAACAGATTCCACCGGCGCAGCGCTACGTGCTGACCTGCGGCAGCAGCCTGCTGGCGCGTTACGCCGCCGCCGACCTGGCCCGCCTGACCGAAGCCGAGGTGTGGGTGCTGGAGGGCGGCACGCTGGCCTGGATCGCGGCGGGCCTGCCGCTGGAGCATGGGGAGACCCGCTTGGCCTCGCCGCGCATCGACCGCTACCGCCGCCCCTACGAGGGCACCGACAACGCCCACGCCGCGATGCAGGCCTACCTGGACTGGGAGTTCGGCCTGGTGGCGCAGCTGGGGCGCGACGGCACCCACGGTTTCCGGGTGCTGTGAAGGCTGGCGGAGCCCGCGGTATGGGCTCCGCCGTGCAGGCGGTTGTGCTCAGTACCGCCAGCCGTACGACACGCCCACGATGTGTTCTTTCAAGCGCACGTGGGCGTTGCCCCCGCCGAAGCCGGCGGGAATGGACTGGGCGCCCCGCACCGTTTCACCCAGGGCCAGGGTGTAGAAACCGCTGAGTTCGCCGCCGCCTGGGGTGTGCCAGGTCGCGCCCACGCTCAGGTGGGTTTTGACCACGCCGGGGGCCAGGATGTTGAAGAAGGTTTCCTGCGCCGGCACCACCTGGTTGGCCACGCTCACGCCGCCGCGCAGCACCAGGTCGGGACGCCAGCGGTATTGAGCGCCCAGCTTCAAAACGGTCTGGTCACGCCAGCCAAAGCCCGGGCCATTGGCCGAGCCCAGGGGCTGTCCGGCAAACAGCGGAGCGGCCGAGTTGCCCACCGCCGCCACCTGGCTGTAACGGATGTGCTGCACATCGCCGGCCAGGGTGAGCCGGTCGGTGGCGGCGTAGGCCAGGCCCACGCCGAAGTTCTCGGGCACGTCAAAGCGCCCGCCGTTGGCAAAGAGGCCGCGGTAATCGTCAAAACGGCCTCGGATGCGGGAGGCCCAGGTGGCTCCGGCGGTCCATTGTGGCGTGAGCCGGCCGGTCCAGCCCAGGCGCACCCCCACGCCGGTGGTCGAGTCCGTGCCCCGGTCGCTGACCTGGCCGGGGGCGGCCGAAAAACCGTTGAACAGACCGATGCCCTGGGCCGCGAAGCGCTGGTGCGCCACCTGGAGCGCCGCGCCCACGGTGTGGCGCTCGTTCAGTTGGTGCGCCACCGACGGTGCGATGAAGAGCTGTTCCAGGTTCACCCCGGCCGTGCCGGTGGCACCGAAACGGGCGTAGGGGTTGCTGGCGTATTCGGTGTTCATGCCGCCGTTGCCGTACACCGCCAGGCCCACGGCGGTTTGCGCGTTGACGGCGCGCACCAGACCGAAGTCGGGGATGAGGAAGGTTTTTTGGCCGTTGCCGTCGTGTGCCGAATCGGGGGCGGCCAGGTTGCCGACGATGGCGGCGCTGCGCCGCGGGACGAACACCGTCAGGCCCAGGTCGACGCGGTTGCCCACGGCGGCGGTGCCGGCGGGGTTGGTGGCCGCCGCCAAGGCGTCTTGCGGCAGGGCAATGCCCACGCCGGCCAGGCCTTGTGATGGGGCGCCGTAGCCGTGTGAGAAGTAGCCGTTGGTGGCCAGGGCGGGGGTGGCGGGCAGGCAGCTGGCCAGCAGCCAGGCCAGGGGGCGGTGCCAGGAGAGGAGGGTGGGTGTACGCATGGGGTGTGGTTCAAACGGTGGCCAGGGCCTGGTCCAGGTCGGTCAGCAGGTCGTCGATGTGCTCAATGCCCACCGACAGCCGGACCGCGTCTTCGGGCACACCGGCTTGGGCCAATTCGGCCGGCGACAGCTGGCGGTGGGTGGTGGAGGCCGGGTGCGTGGCCAGCGATTTGGCGTCGCCGATGTTGACCAGGCGGGTGAACAGTTGCAGCGCGTCCAAAAAGCGCGCGCCCGCCGCCCGGCCTTCGTCTGCGGCAGCTTTCACGCCGAACGTCAGCAGGCCGGAGGCTTTGCCTCCCAGGTAACGCTGCGCCAGCGCGTGGTCCGGGTGTTGGGGCAGACCGGCGTAGTTGACCCACCCCACTTTCGGGTGTTGCACCAGGTGCTGGGCCACGGCCAGGGCATTGGCGTTGATGCGGTCCAGGCGCAGGGCCAGAGTTTCGATGCCTTGCAAGATCAGGAAGGCGTTGAACGGGGAGATGGCCGCCCCGGTGTTGCGCAGCGGCACCACGCGGGCACGGCCGATGTAGGCCGCCGGCCCCAGGGCCTCGGTGTACACCACGCCGTGGTAGCTCGGGTCGGGCTCGTTCAGGCGCGGGAAGCGCGCACGGTGCTCGGCCCAGGGGAACTTGCCGCTGTCGACGATGGCGCCGCCGATGCTGGTGCCGTGACCGCCCAGGTACTTGGTCAGGGACTGCACCACGATGTCCGCCCCATGTTCGATGGGCCGCAACAGGTAGGGCGTGGCCACGGTGTTGTCCACGATCAGGGGCACGCCGTGGCGGTGGGCCACTGCGGCGATGGCCGCGATGTCGGTGACGTTGCCCTGCGGATTGCCGATCGATTCCACGAAAACGGCCTTGGTGCGGTGGTCGATCAGGGGTTCGAAGCTCGCCGGATCGCGGTGGTCGGCAAAACGCGTGGTGATGCCGAACTGCGGCAGCGTGTGCGCGAACAGGTTGTAGGTGCCGCCGTAGAGCGCGGTGCTGGCCACGATGTTGTCGCCCGCCTCGGCAATGGTCTGGATGGCGTAGGTCACGGCGGCCTGGCCCGAGGCCAGCGCCAGGGCGGCGATGCCGCCCTCCAGCGCGGCGACGCGCTGTTCCAGCACGTCCTGCGTCGGGTTCATGATGCGGGTGTAGATGTTGCCCGGCACTTTCAGGTCGAACAGGTCTGCGCCGTGCTGGGCGCTGTCAAAGGCGTAGGCGGCTGTCTGGTAAATGGGCACGGCCACCGCTTTGGTGGTGGGGTCGGGGCGGTAGCCGGCGTGGACCGAACGGGTTTCGAATTTCCAGTGTTGTGACATGGCGGGGGGCTTCCAAAAGGTTCAAACGGAACTGCGTGCCAGACTGTAGGAGCCCCGGGGCGGTTGTGGAAATCATCAAATCGGATATGCAGCCTTGCAATGCTTCTTTGCCGCACGGGGGAGCGGTCCTTAGAGTGGGGCGCTGTTTCCACCACAGTCGCCACCGACCATGACACCTTCCACCTCCCTCAACCGCCGCCGTTTCCTCGGCACCGCGCTGGCCGCTGGCACGGCCCTGCCCGGGCTGTCCATCCCCTCGGCCCAGGCCGCTGGCCCCGACCTGTCGGGCGTGACGCTGCGCATCGCCACCTACAAGGGCCTGTGGCGGCCCCTGCTGACGGCCGCCGGTCTGGCCCAGACGCCCTACAAGATCGAGTGGCGCGAACTCAACAACGGCGTGCTGCACATCGAGGCCATCCACGGCGATGCGCTGGATCTGGGCTCCGGCAGCGAGATCCCGGCCCTGTTCGCCGCCCGCCAGCAGGCCCGGGTGCGTTTCGTGGCCGTGGTGCGCGAAGACCTGAACAACCAGGTCACACTGGCGCGCCAAGACGCGCCCATCCGCACCATCGCCGACCTGAAAGGCAAGCGCGTGGGCTACGTGCGCGGCACCACCGCGCATTACTTCCTGGCCAAACAACTGGCCGAGGCCGGCTTGGGTTTCCAGGACATCCAGGCCATCCACCTGAGCCCGGCCGACGGCCTGTCGGCCTTCGACCGTGGCGAGCTCGACGCCTGGGCCATCTACGGCTACAACGGCCAGCTGGCCCGTATCCGCTACGGCGCGCGCACCCTCAAAACCGGGCTGGGCTACCTGTCGGGCAACTTCCCTGTCTATGCCAATCCCAAGGCCCTGGACGACGCGGCCAAGCAGGCCGCCATCGCCGACTACCTGCGCCGCCTGCGCAGCGCCTACCGCTGGGCCAACGGCCACTACCTGGCCTACGCCCGCGCCCAATCGGCCGAAACCCGGGTGCCGGTGGGCGACCTGATCGAGCTGTGGAACAACCGCAGCACCGATTTCGACCTGCGCCCGGTGGACGACGCCGTGGTGCGGGGGCACCAGGACGTGGCCGACACTTTCCTGAAACTGGGTGTGCTGGACGGCCCGGCCGGGGTCGCCCCGTTCTGGGACCGCCGCCTGGCGCCGGCGCTGCGGGCCGCCTGAGGTCCGGCCGAAAGGGGGGCGCCGTGCGCGGCGCCCTGGGACAGCTTCACACCGCTTCCTGTGCGGCCAGCACCGCCTCGCGCGTCAGCGTGGGCACAAAGGTTTCGATGAAGCTGTAGGCGAAACCCGGCAGCCAGTGGTCGCGCCGCAAACCCAGCCGGGTCACGTTGATGGGGAAGAGGTGCCCGGCGTCGAGGGCGCGCAGGTGCCGGTCGCGCTCTTCGTCGATGGCCACCGAGGCGACGATGCCCACCCCCATCTCCAGCTCCACGTAGGTCTTGATCACGTCGGCGTCCATGGCGGTGAGCACCACGTCGGGCGCCAGGCCGGCGGCGTGGAAAGCCTCGTCGATGTGCGAGCGGCCGGTGTAGCCCACCTCGTAGGTGATGATGGGGTAGCGGGCCAGGTCCTCTAGCGTCACAGGGGCCGGCAACGCCAGCAGGGGGTGGCCGAGCGGCAGCACCAGGCTGTGGCTCCAGCGGTAGCAGGGCAGGGTGACGAGCTGGTCGTAGCCGGCCAGGGCCTCGGTGGCCACGCCGATGTCGGCTTCGCCCGTCAGCAGCATTTCGGCCACTTGCTTGGGGCTGCCCTGGTGCAGGTGCAGCGTCACGCGCGGGTAGCGTTGCCGAAAGTCCTTCACCACCAGGGGCAGGGCGTAGCGCGCCTGCGAGTGGGTGGCCGCCACCGACAAACGCCCCTCCTCGCGGCCCTGCAGCTCCTGACCGGCGCGGCGCAGGCTTTCGGCGTCCAGCAGCACCCGTTTGATGATGGGCATGAGGGCCTGCCCGGCGGAAGTCAGCCCCAGCAGCCGCTTGCCGGCGCGCACGAACAGCTCCACCCCCAGTTCTTCTTCGAGTTCGCGCACCTGGCGGCTGACTCCGGGCTGGGAGGTGTGCAGGCTGGCGGCCACTTCGGTCAGGTTGAAGCCGCAGCGCTCCGTTTCGCGCACCGAGCGCAGTTGTTGAAAGTTCATATCTCGTGTCTGTCCCGTGCACCCGTGGGCCAGGTGCCCGGTGGCATCTTAGGCAGGCTCATATAAAACTCAAAAGAATAGGTTTTCATTTCATAAATACTTTTTCAAATAAATAACCGGCCGTGGGCGCAAAAAAAGGGCGGCCGTGGCCGCCCCGCAAGCGCCTCCAGGCGGGTCAGAGCTTGGCCAGCGACACCTCGGTCGACTTGACCAGCGCGACCACGTCGGAGCCGATCTTCAGCTCCAGCGCATCGACCGAACGGGTGGTGATGACGGAGGTGACGATGCCCCAGGGGGTTTCAACGTCGATTTCCGACACCACGTCGCCGCGGATGATTTCCTTGACCTTGCCCTTGAACTGGTTGCGGACGTTGATGGCTTGAATGGACATGACAGACTCCTGTTGAAAAAAGAAAACACACAAATTCAGATGGCCCAGCGCAGGCCGTGCGCCTGCACGCCCGGCCAGGGCGCTTCAAACGAAGAGGGGGCGTTGTCCGGTTGCTGCAGCACCCGGTCCAGAATGCGCTTTTCGGTCAGGGCGAAGGCGGCGTCGCCACGCGAACGGGGGCGGGCCAGGGCGATGCGCTCGTTCAGCGCGATCTCGCCGTTTTCGATCAGGATGACCCGATCGGCCAGGGCCACTGCTTCCTGCACATCGTGCGTCACCAGCAGGGCGGTGAAGCCGTGGCGGCGCCACAGGCCTTCGATCAGCGCGTGCATCTCGATGCGGGTCAGCGCGTCCAGCGCGCCCAGGGGTTCGTCGAGCAGCAGCAGCCGCGGCTGGTGCACCAGGGCGCGGGCCAGCGACACCCGCTGGCGCTGGCCGCCCGAAAGCTGGGCCGGCCAATCGGCCAGGCGGTCGCCCAGGCCCACCTGGACCAGCACGCGCTCGGCGTCGGCGCGGCGCGCGGGGGGCAGGCCGAGTGCCACGTTGTCCACCACCCGTTTCCAGGGCAGCAGGCGTGCGTCCTGGAACATGATGCGGGTGTCCTCGCGGCGCTGCGGGGCCGGCGCGCCGTCCAGCAGCAGCTCGCCGCCGCTGGGCTGGTCCAGCCCGGCCACCAGGCGCAGCAGGGTGCTTTTGCCGCAACCGCTGCGGCCCACGATGGCCACGAATTCGCCGGGTTCGACCGTCAAGGTGTTGCGGCGCAGCACCTCTCGCGGGCCGAAGCGTTTGCTCAGGGCACGCAGCGTCAGGCGCACGCCGCCGGTGGGGTTGTCGCTCATGGTTCAGGCTCCGGCGGGGAACAACGCCACCTCGCGGGCGTTGATTTTTTTGGGCAACAGCTTCTCGGCGAAGAAGGTGTCGGCGATGCGCTGTTGCTCGCCCAGCGCGGGGGCCAGCACCGGGCGCACCTCGTAACTGCGGCGGCCGTTGGCCTGCTCCACGGTGGCGGCGTCCAGGCCCCAGGCGCTGGCCAGCAACTGGGCCGCGGCCTGGGGCTGCTGCTTCACCCATTGCCCGGCGGCTTTCAGTTCCTGGTAGAGGGCGCGCAGCACTTCCGGGTGGGCCTGGGCGTAGGGCGTGGACGCCAGGTAGTAGCGCTGGTAGGACGCGATGCCGCGCCCATCGGCCAGCACCCGCGACGGGGTCTGGTTCAGCACCGCGGCCAGGAAGGGGTCCCACACCACCCAGGCGTCGATGGCACCGCGCTCGAAGGCGGCGCGGCCGTCGGCCGGGGCCAGGTAGGCGGGCTGGATGTCCTGAAACGACAGCCCGGCCTGCTCCAGCGCCGCCAGCAGCAGGTAATGCGCGCCCGCGGCCTTGGCAAAGCCCACTTTCTTGCCCTTCAGGTCGGCCACGCTGCGCAGGGGCGAATACTGCCGGACCACGATGGCCTGGGCCGTGGGCGACGGCGCTTCCTGCGCCACGTAGGTCAGCTGGGCCCCGGCGGCTTGGGCAAAAATCGGCACGGTGTCGGCCACGTCGGCGCTGAAGTCGACATGGCCCAGGTTCAGGGCCTCCAGCAGCGGCAGGCCACTGGTGAACTCGTGCCAGCTCAGTTGCAGGCCCAGCGGGGCCAGCCGACGCTCCAGGGTGCCGCGCACCTTCAGCACGGTGATGAGGGCCGACGACTTCTGGTAGCCGATGCGCAGGCGCTGGGCCGCGCCGGCCTGGGTCCAGGCACCGCCGACCGCGGCCAGGGCGGCGGCCATGCGCCACAGGGCCCGGCGGCGGTTCAGGGTGGGGAAGAACAAGGGTTTCATGGGGAATCCTTCGGGTGTTTCGGGAGGCAGCTGCGGCCGGCGCCCCGCGGGGCGGGTTCGGTCAGTGGGTGGTGGGCTCAATGCGCCGACTGGTAGCCCGGGTGCCAGCGCAGCCAGAAGCGCTCCAGCGACTTGGCGAACAGGTCGGCCAGCTTGCCCAGGGCCGCGTACAGCAGGATGCCCACCAGCACGATGTCGGTCTGCAGGAATTCGCGGGCGTTCATGGTCAGGTAGCCGATGCCGGCCTGGGCCGAAATCGTCTCGGCCACGATCAGGATCACCCACATCAGCCCGAGCGAAAAGCGCAGCCCCACCAGGATGGACGAGAGCGCGCCCGGCAACACGACCTGGGTGTACAGGCCCCAGCGGCTCAGGCCGTAGGTGCGCCCCATCTCGATCAGAGCGGGGTCCACGTTGCGGATGCCGTGGAAGGTGTTGATGTAGATCGGGAAGAACACCGACACCGAGATCAGGAACAGCTTGGCGCCTTCGTCGATGCCGAACCACAGGATCACCAGCGGGATCAGCGCCAGCGCGGGGATGTTGCGCACCATCTGAATGGTCGAGTCCAGCAAGGTTTCCAGCAGCCGCACCGAGCCGGTCAGCAGGCCCAGCACCAGGCCCAAGCCGCCGCCGATGGCCAGCCCCAGTAGGGCGCGGCCCGCGCTCACCTTCACGTGCTCCCACAGCTCGCCCGAGGCGGCCAGTTGCCAGAAGGCCTGGACCACGTCCACCGGCGCTGGAAGCACCCGGGTGGGCAGCCACCCCAGGCTGGAGCTGAGCTGCCAGCCCAGCAGCAGCAGGGCGGGCACCAGCCAGGGCAGCAGGCGCTGGACCAGGTGGCGGCCGCGTCGGGCCCAGTCCGCTGCCGCCGGGGCAGGGGACGGCAGGGTCGAAGTCAAAGAAGCGGTCTCGGTCATGTGGGTTGCTCCGGGGTGGGGCGCGGCCTCAGCTGGCGGCGCGCAGTTCGGGCCGAAGGGCGTGGGGCGACTGCAGGTTGGCCACCGTTTCGCCAAAAGGGCCCAGCGGGATGGCGCCCGCCAGCTTTTGCTGGACGGGACGAGGCAGCAGCGGGAACACCAGTTCGGCAAAGCGGTAGGCCTCTTCCAAGTGCGGGTAACCGGAGAGCACGAAGGTGTCGATGCCCAGGTCGGCGTACTCCTGCAGCCGGGCGGCCACGGTCTGCGGGTCGCCCACCAGGGCGGTGCCCGCGCCGCCGCGCACCAGGCCGACGCCGGCCCAGAGGTTGGGGCTGATTTCGAGGTCGGCGCGCTGGCGCTTGGCGCCGCCGGCGTGCAGCGCGGCCATGCGGCGCTGGCCTTCCGAGTCCATCTGGGCAAACACCGCCTGGGCGCGGGCCACGGTGTCGTCGTCCAGGTGCTGGATCAGCGCTTCGGCGGCCTGCCAGGCTTCGGCGTCGGTTTCGCGCACCACCACGTGCAGGCGGATGCCGAAGCGCACCGTGCGACCGTGGCGGGCCGCGCGTGCGCGCACATCGGCGACCTTGCGCGCCACCTCGGCCGGGGGTTCACCCCAGGTCAGGTAGGCGTCCACCTGTTCGGCGGCCAGGTCGTGCGCGGCGGCTGAGGAGCCGCCGAAGTACACCGGCGGGTGGGGCCGCTGCTGCGGCGGGAACAGCAGCTTGGCGCCCTTCACGCTCAGGTGCTCGCCTTGAAAGTCCAGGCTCTGGCCGTCGTGGCTGCGCGCCAGGATCTCGCGCCAGATGCGCAGGAACTCGGCCGACTGCGCGTAGCGCTGGGTGTGGTCCAGGAACACGCCGTCGCCTTCCAGCTCGGCCCGGTCGCCGCCGGTGACCAGATTGATCAGCAGGCGCCCGCCCGAGAGCCGGTCGAAGGTCGCCGCCATGCGTGCGGCCAGGCTGGGCTGGTGCAGGCCGGGGCGCACCGCGACCAGGAATTTCAGCCGGCGCGTCACCGGAATCAGGCTGGCGGCGACCACCCAGGGGTCTTCGCAGGAGCGGCCGGTGGGAATCAGCACGCCCTCGTAACCCAGGCTGTCGGCCGCCACGGCCACCTGTTGGAGGTAGGCCGTGCTGAGCTGGCGCGCGCCCTGGGTGGTGCCGAGGTAGCGGCTGTCGCCGTGGGTGGGGATGAACCAGAAAACTTCCATGGGAAACCTCAGAGATTGACCGGCGCGGCGTGGCGCAGGTTGAGCGGCTTGGGAATGAGCTTGAGTTCGAAGAAGGTGTCGGCAATGGCCTGCTGCTCGGCCAGGATGTCGGCGGTGACCGGCAGCTGGCCGTGGCGCAGGTTGGCCAGGTACAGATCGACGATGCTGCGATCCAGACCCAGCACCTTCGACAGCTCGGCGGCCGCCTCGGCCCGGTGCTTGGCTGCCCAGGCATCGATGGCGGCGATTTCCTCCAACGCGATCTTCAGCAGATCGACGTTCCTGGCGGCGAAATCGCGCGAGGTGAAGTAGTAATTGCGGTTGTTCGCGACCCCCTTGGCATCGGCCAGGACGCGGGCCTCCAGGGTCTTGATGGCCGAGGACAGGAAGGGGTCCCAGATCACCCAGGCGTCCACCGAGCCGCGCTCGAAGGCGGCCCGGGCATCGGCCGGGGGCAGGAAGACGGCTTGCACGTCGCTGTACTTCAGGCCGTGCTTTTGCAGCAGCTTGACCAGGAAGTAGTGCACGTTGGAGCCCTTGTTCAGCGCGATCTTTTTGCCCTGGAGTTCGGCCACCGCCTTCAGCGGCGAGCCCCGCGGCACCAGCACCGCCTCGTTGTGCGGGCGCGGCACCGTGGTGCCGGCGTACACCAGCGGCGCGCCGGCGGCCTGGGCGAAGATGGGCGGCGCTTCGCCCACGTCGCCGAAGTCGATGGAGCCCACGTTCAGCGCTTCGAGCTGCACCGGGCCGGCGGTGAATTCGGTCCAGCTCACCTGCACGTCCCGCGGCGCCAGGCGTTTTTCCAGGGTGCCACGGCCCTTGAGGATGGACAGCCAGCCCTTCTGGTGGCCGATGCGGAACAGCCGCGGGCCGTTTTGCGCCAGCGCCGGGCCGGCGAGTGCCCAGGCGCCCAGGCCCAGGCCGGTGGCCAGCAGTTGACGGCGGCTGGCGCGGGTGGGGGTGTCGTGTGTGTGCATGGTGGTGCTTTCAAGGCAAATGCAAGAAAAGGGCGAGGCAGGTCCTGCCCGCCGCGGTGGGCGGGGTGTTCAGACGTGTGGGTGGGCGCTGCCGTGCAGCGGTGGGGGTGTGGCGCGGCTAGACGCTGCAGCGCACCTGGGCAAACGGCACGGCTTCGAAGTGGCCGGGCGGCAGCAGGCGTGAACCCGACGACTCGGTCAGCAGCTGGTTCACGGCATCGTCCAGGCGGCTCTGGATGTCGCCGCCAATCTGGTACTCGCCCTGTTCGGTCTTGGGGATCTGCGCATCGCTGGCGTAGACCCCCGGCAGGATGTGCCGGGCCCCCAGCGACTGCAGCACCGGGCGCAGCGCGTAGTCCAAGGCCAGCATGTGGTGCGGGCTGCCGCCGGTGGCGATGGGCAGCACCACCTTGCCCTTGAGCGCGGTTTGCGACAGCAGGTCCAGAAAGACCTTGAGCACCCCGCTGTACGCCGCCTTGTACACCGGGGTGGCCACCACCAGCGCGCTGGCCGACTGCACCTGGGCAATGGCCCGGGCCACGCTGGGGTGGCCCCAGTTGGCCAGCAGCAGCGCCTGGGGCGACAGGTCGCGGATGCGCAGGCGGTCCAGGTGCAGGCGGCGGGCGCTTTCGGCTTGGAGCAGCCGGGCCTCCACCGCATCGAGCAAGGCCGACGAGCGCGAGTGTTCCGACGGGCTACCGGCGATCAACAGTACCGACATGGCCGCTCCCCCTTCTCACTTCTTGGTGTAGATCTGGTCGAAGCTGCCGCCGTCGGCGAAGTGCCGCTGGCTGGCTTCGGCCCAGCTGCCGAAGGCGTCTTCGAGCTTGAACAGCGGGATCTTGGGCAGCTGTTTCGCGTACTTGGCCTGGGCCTTGGCCGAGGTCGGGCGGTAGAAGTGCTTGCCGGCGATGTCCTGGCCTTCCTCGCTGTAGAGGTATTCCAGGTAGGCCTGCGCCACCGCGCGCGTGCCCTTCTTGTCCACGTTCTTGTCCACCAGCGTCACCGCCGGTTCGGCCAGGATGGACAGCGAGGGGTAGACGAAATCGACCTTGCTGCCGAACTCCTTCTCCAGCAGGTAGGCCTCGTTCTCCCAGGCGATCAGCACATCGCCCTGGTTGCGCTGCGAGAAGGTGATGGTGGAGCCGCGCGCCCCGGTGTCGAGCACCGGCACGTTGGCGTAGAGCTTGGCCACGAAGGCCTTGGCCTGGGCGTCGCCGCCGTACTTGCGCTTGGCGAATTCCCAGGCGGCCAGGTAGTTCCAGCGCGCGCCGCCCGAGGTTTTCGGGTTGGGGGTGATGACCTTGACGTCCGGGCGCACCAGGTCGTCCCAGTCCTTGATGTGCTTCGGGTTGCCGGCACGCGTGACCAGCACGATGGTGGAGGTGTAGGGCGAGCTGTTCAGGGGCAGGCGTTTCTGCCAGTCCTTGGGGATGTAGGCGCCGTGGGCGTGCAGGGCGTCGGTGTCGCCGGCCAGGGCCAGGGTGGCCACGTCGGCGTCCAGGCCGTCGATGATGGCGCGGGCCTGCTTGCCCGAGCCGCCGTGGCTCTGCTTGATGGTCACGTCCTGGCCGGTCTTGGCCTTCCAGTGCTTGGCGAAGGCGGCGTTGAAGTCCACGTACAGCTCGCGCGTCGGGTCGTAGGACACGTTGAGCAGGGTGACGGGCGACTGGGCGGCGGCCCAGGGGGCCAGGCCGGACAGCAGGGCGGCGGCGGCCAGGGTGCGGAGGGTGAGGCGGCGTGTTTGCATGCAAATTCCTGTGTGGAGGTGGTCGATGGCATCGATCTTCCGCCGTCCATCACCCACAAGGAAGGAATAAAAGCGCAGTTGCAAATGACAAAACCTGCTGAAGACTGGGGGCCCCCGCGGGCTGGGTCGCCCCGGTCCTGGACTTGGGCTACAGTGGTGTCATCCTTCGCACATTGCACGCCGGTCTGCACCGGCGTGTGCTTTTTTGAAAGACCCCGCCCCATGCAAACCCGTGCCGCCGTCGCCTGGAAAGCCGGCCAACCCCTGACCATCGAAACCGTGGACCTGCAAGGCCCCAAATTCGGCGAGGTGCTGGTGGAGATCAAGGCCACCGGCATCTGCCACACCGACTACTACACCCTCAGCGGCGCCGACCCCGAGGGGATCTTCCCCGCCATCCTGGGCCACGAAGGCGCGGGCGTGGTGGTGGACGTGGGCCCCGGCGTGACCACCCTGAAAAAGGGCGACCACGTCATCCCGCTCTACACCCCGGAATGCCGCCAGTGCAAGTTCTGCCTGAGCCGCAAGACCAACCTGTGCCAGCTGATCCGCGGCACCCAGGGCAAGGGCCTGATGCCCGACGCCACCAGCCGCTTCAGCCTCAACGGCGACCCGATCTTCCACTACATGGGCACCAGCACCTTCGCCAACCACACCGTGGTGCCCGAGATCGCGCTCGCCAAGATCCGCCCCGACGCGCCCTTCGACAAGGTCTGCTACATCGGCTGCGGCGTCACCACCGGTATCGGTGCCGTGATCTTCACCGCCAAGGTGGAAGCGGGCGCCAATGTGGTGGTGTTCGGCCTGGGCGGCATCGGCCTGAACGTGATCCAGGGCGCCAAGATGGTGGGTGCCGACAAGATCATCGGCGTGGACCTGAACCCGGGCCGCGAAGCCATGGCGCGCCAGTTCGGCATGACGCATTTCCTGAACCCGAAAGACATCGAGGCGGCGGGTGGCAACATTGTGGACGCCATCGTGCAACTCACCGATGGCGGCGCCGACTACAGCTTCGAGTGCATCGGCAACACCCAGGTGATGCGCCAAGCACTGGAGTGCACCCACAAGGGCTGGGGCCGCAGCATCATCATCGGTGTGGCCGAAGCGGGTGCCGAAATCTCCACCCGCCCGTTCCAGCTCGTTACCGGCCGCAAGTGGGAAGGCTCGGCCTTCGGCGGCGCGCGCGGCCGCACCGACGTGCCCAAGATCGTGGACTGGTACATGGACGGCAAGATCGACATCGACAGCCTGATCACCCACAAACTCAAGTTGGAGCAGATCAACGAAGGCTTCGACCTGATGAAGCGCGGCGAGTCCATCCGCGCGGTGGTCGAGTTCTGAGCGGCCACCGATGACCGCCAGCCCCCACACCACCGCCCCCACGCTGCTGAGCGAGCACGCCTGCTTCGGCGGCGTGCAGCGCTTCTACCGGCACGATTCGGCCACCATCGGCCTGCCCATGCGCTTCGCCGTCTACCTGCCGCCCCAGGCCCAACAGGGCCCGGTGCCGGCCGTGGTTTACCTCGCGGGGCTGACCTGCACCGAAGAAACCTTCACCGTCAAGGCCGGCGCGCAACGCGTGGCCGCCGAACTCGGCCTGGCCCTGCTCATGCCCGACACCAGCCCGCGCGGCACCGACGTGCCCGGCCAGGCCGACAGCTGGGACTTCGGCACGGCGGCCGGCTTCTACCTGGACGCCACCCAGGCGCCTTGGGCCACCCATTGGCGCATGGAGAGCTACCTGGTGGACGAGTGGCTGCCGCTGGTCGGGGTGCACCTGCCCGTGGCGGTGGAGCGCCTGGGCCTGATGGGCCATTCCATGGGCGGCCACGGCGCCCTGACGCTGGCGCTGCGCCACCCGGGGCGCTTCCGGACCCTGTCGGCGCTGGCCCCCATCTGCGCGCCCAGCCAGTGTCCGTGGGGCCAGAAGGCCTTCACCGGCTACCTGGGCCCAGACCGCGCCGCCTGGGCCGTGCACGACGCCACCGAGTTGATCCGCCAGCGCCACGCCCAGGGCCTGCCGCCGCTGTACCCCCAGGGCATCCTGGTGGACCAGGGGCTGGCCGACAAATTCCTGGCCGAACAGCTGCATCCGCACCTGCTGGAGCAGGCCTGTGCCGAGGCCGACCAGCCCCTGACCCTGCGCCGCCACCCCGGGTACGACCACGGCTACTACTTCATTGCCACCGTGATCGACGACCATTTGCGCCACCACGCCCACGGCCTGTGAGCCCCCGTGGGCGTCCGCTTCAAGGCGCCCGGTACACCAGCACCTTGAGCGCGCGTTCGCTGGACACGTCGGCGAAGGTGGCCGGGTTGGGCAGGCGCTGCTCCAGCACCAGGCCGGGGGCCTGGGCCTGCACGTGGTCCTGCAAAAAATCCACCCCCAGCTTGGGCGAGTTCAGGCAGACCAGGGCGCGGCCCCCGGGCCGCAGCAGTTCGGGCAGGCGGCGCAGCAGCCGGGGGTAGTCTTTTTCCGCGACGAAGCTGCCCTTCTGGTGGGTGGGCGGGTCCAGCACCACCAAGTCGTAGGGGCCGCCCCGGTTGATCTTGCCCCATGAATTGAAAATGTCGTGCGGCATGAAGCTGGCCCCGGTGTCCAGCCCGTTGAGACGGTGGTTCTGCTGCCCGATGGCCAGTGCACCGCCGCTCATGTCCACGTTCAGTACCTGGCGCGCACCGGCCTGCAGCGCCACCACCGAAAACGCGCAGGTGTAGGCGAACAGGTTGAGCACCCGGGCACCCGGCTCGGCCGCCATCTGCCGCCGCAGCCAGCGCCGGCCTTCGGCCATGTCCAGGAACAGGCCGTGGTTCTGGCCCTTGAGCAGGTGCACACGGTAGCGGGTGCCGTCTTCGCTGACCACGTGCGGCTCCGGCACCTGGCCGGCCATCAGCCGGGTCTCGGCGCGGGCGTCCTGGCGCTGCTGGAACACCCAGTTCAGGGGCTGGCCGGGGTGCAGTTCGGCCCAGCGGGCCGCCAGGGCGGCATGCACCGTGGCCAGGGTGGTGTCGTCCACCGGCTGGAAGCTGGTGAGCAGGCAGACCGGGGGGTAAACGTCCAGCGTCCAGTGTTCACAGCCCGGGTGCAGGCCACCGCGGCCGTGGAAAACACGTTGGGCATCGGGGGAGGGGGCCATCGCGGCGATGGCGTCGAGCAGGGCTTGCATGGGGCGCGATGGTAGCGGACGGCGCCGGTGTTCGGCCGCCGCGGCGGGCCTGCAAAAAACGCCCCTCGCGGGAGGGGCGTTGTGAGAGGGCCGGGTCCGGTCAGCCCTTGGCCGGGGCCACGGCCATCTGCGCGGTCTGCAGGTCCAAAATGTCTTCGGGCGCCTGCGCCTCTTGCAGCGTGGGGTGGTCCAGGCCTTGGTGCAGGCGCTGCATGTCCAGGTCGCCGGTCCACTTGGCCACCACCAGCGTGGCCACGCCGTTGCCCACCAGGTTGGTGAGGGCGCGGGCCTCGCTCATGAAGCGGTCGATGCCCAGGATCAGCGCCAGCCCGGCCACGGGCACACCGCCCACCGCCGACAGCGTGGCCGCCAGCACGATGAAGCCGCTGCCGGTGATGCCGGCCGCGCCCTTGGAGGTCAGCAGCAGCACGGCCAGCAGGGTGAGCTGCTGCACCAGCGTCATGGGCGTGTCGGTGGCCTGGGCGATGAACACCGCGGCCATGGTCAGGTAGATCGACGTGCCGTCCAGGTTGAAGGAGTAGCCGGTCGGGATCACCAGACCCACCACCGATTTCTTGGCGCCCAGGTTCTCCATTTTTTCCATCATGCGCGGCAGCACCGACTCGCTCGACGAGGTGCCCAGCACGATCAGCAGCTCTTCCTTGATGTAGCGGATGAACTTCACGATGCTGAAGCCATGCAGGCGGGTGATGATGCCCAGCACCACGAACACGAACAGCAGGCAGGTCAGGTAGAAGGTGCCCATGAGCTTGCCCAGCGAGAACAGCGAGTCGATGCCGTACTTGCCGATGGTGAAGGCCATGGCGCCGAAGGCACCGATGGGGGCGACCTTCATGACGATGCCGACGATGTCGAACAGCACGTGGGACGACTTCTCGATGAAGTCGAACACCAGGGTGCCGCGGCCGCCGAACTTGTGCAGCGCGAAGCCGAACAGCACCGAGAACAGCAGCACCTGCAGGATGTCGCCCTTGGCGAAGGCGTCGAACACCGAGGTCGGGATCACGCCCATCAGGAAATCGACCGTGCCCTTCATCTTGCCGGGTTCGGTGTAGTCGGCGATGGCCTTGGTGTCGAGCGAGGCCGGGTCCACGTGCATGCCCGAGCCGGGCTGGATCAGGTTGACCACGATCAGGCCGATGACCAGGGCCAGGGTGGAGACAATCTCGAAGTAAAACAGGGCCAGACCGCCGGTCTTGCCGACCTTTTTCATGTCCTCCATGCCAGCGATGCCCACCACCACGGTGCAGAAGATGATCGGGGCGATGATCATCTTGATGAGCTTGATGAACGCGTCGCCCAGGGGCTTCATGTCCGTGCCGAGCTGGGGGTAGAAATGGCCCAGCAGCACGCCGACGGTGACGGCGAACAGGACCTGGACGTACAGGGATTTGTAGAGCGGTTTGCGCTCGGTGGTCGATGACATGGCAACGGCCTCGCGGGGTGGTGTCGAAGGGGTTCGGTCGGGGTGGCGGTGGGGCCACCGGGACCGGGCGCAATCCCGGTGCGGGACAGGGCGCAACGATACGCACCGCGTCGGTGCCCGCCAACTGTGGCGTTCAACAGTCGGGTTTACCCTTATTCCGGGGTCGGGGCCTGCAGGGCTTGCCGCACTTCGTCCAGCAGGGCCGGGCCGACGCTGCGGCTGAAGCTCTCGTACACCGGCTGCACCGCCCGCCTCAGGCCGGTGCGTTCGGCCGCACTGAGCCGGTGCACCCGCAGGCCGGGCAGGGCCAGCGCCTGGCGGTCCTGCTCGGCGGCCAGGCGGTGGCCCTGGGCGATGGCTTCGGCCAGGGCCTGGCGCAGCAGGGCCTGGTCGCTCGGGGCCAGGCTGTTCCAGAAGCGCGGGTGGCTGACCACCGCGTAGCCCAGGTAGCCGTGTTGCGTCAGGGTCAGGTCGGTTTGGACCTGGCCCAGCCCCTGGGTGAAAAAGTTGGACAAGGGGTTTTCCGCGCCGTCCACCACGCCGTTCTGCAGGGCGCGGCGCGTTTCGCCGAAGGGCAGCACCACCCCCTGCGCGCCGAGCGCGTGCATTTGTTGCACCAGCACCCGCGAGGCCTGCACCCGCAGCCGCAGCCCGCGGAAGTCGGCCGGGGTGCGCAAGGGGCGGCGTGCACTCATGTGCTTGAAACCGTTGTCCATGAAGGCCAGGCCCACCAGGTGCTGGCGCTGCAGCCGCGCCAGCAGCCGCTGGCCCACCGGGCCCTGGGTCACGCGGCGCACCTGGGCCAGGTCCTCGAACAGGAAGGGCAGGTCGAACAGCTCGAATTCGGGCACGCCCACCGGGCCGAACTTGGACAGCGAGGGCGCCAGCATCTCGACCGCCCCGAGTTTCAGGGCTTCCATCTCGTCGTGGTCGCCGTAGAGCTGGGAGTCGGGGTAGACCTCGACCCGCAGCCGGCCGCCGCTGCGCTGTGCCACCAGGGCCTGGAAGTGGCGGGCCATCAGGCCTTTGGGGGTGTCCGGCGCCACCACGTGCGAAAAGCGGATGCGCACCGGGGGGGCGCTGGCCGCCCCCGTGCCCTGGGCCGCGGCCGGCAGCGCCACGCTCA